>JAKSOV010000099.1 GCA_024405415.1 Akkermansia sp. | reverse complement strand
TATTCAAAAATAGTACATAGTACCTAGTACATAGTAAATCTACAAATCCCTATTTATTGAATCACTCCGGGGCCTATCAACGTCCCTCATTTGCCGTTCCTGTTATTCCGGCATGCCGTATTCCAGCACAAGGGCGGCTTCGGTCTCGATGCCCTGTTCCTCCTGCATCAGCTCCTCACGCTCCATGTCCGTCAGCTCCTTTCGGTGCGTCAGGAAATCGGCAGCTGTTTCAGCAGGGGCCGTGCGCAGGTAGTCCGCTCGCTTATTCATATAGCTGCGCCACGCATCATAGTCGTCCATACTGCGGCGCAGGGTGGCGACCTTGTCCTTATGCTCGATAATGGCCGCGGCTACCTCCAGTTTGGTGCGCTCATAGGCGTCCTTGCTGTTTTGGTAGCGGTCCCACGTGCGGAGACGGGTGTCGAGATCGTAGTTGAGGCCGAGGTTGAGTTTCGTGTCGTGCGAGCTGAGGAATGTGCCGGAGTAAGTGCCGCCCATGGAAGAGAAGAGCGAGGGGCTGTACAGGCTGGTGTTGATGCTGGGCAGGTATTGCATGGCCACGCCGTATTGCGCCAGACGCGCCTGCTCCAGTTTCATGGCAAATTGGCAGACCAACAGCGGGTCCAGGCGATCCAGACGGTTTCGGTAGCTCTGCCAGCGCAGGTGCGGCATGGTTTCGGGCAGGATGTTCCAGCGGGCGGAGTAATCCCCCAGCAGCTTAGCGGTATCCGCCCAATAGGAGGTATCCGTCGCTTTCGTGTCGGCTAGGGCGGGGACTGTCGTCTGCTGATCCGGTTTCTGTTGCTCCAGCGCCTGCTTGCGCTCGGCCAGCTCCCGGCGGCGGATGAGTTGGTAGAGCTTGGAAATGACCTCCCGCTCCTTGCCCTCCTTGGCCTTGGTCGCGGCGTAGGCCTGGGCCTGCGCCGCGTATACGCGGTAGGGAACCTGTGTGAGCGTCGGGATGTGGAAATTGACGTTGAGATTCTCCTGCATGTCATCGCGGCTCCATCGACGGGTCAAATCCGCGACGGCTTTGTTGGCGTAGGAATAGTACGTGACGGAGGGAATCATGTCCGTGTACACGCTGAGCGTCTCTCGCTCCGCGTGCTCAATCGCCTGTTGCGCGGCTAACAGCTCGGCATTGGAGCGCCGCAGAATGGCTAGTGCCTGCTCCCATGAGATGGTGCGGAGCGGCAGCTCATCCCACGAGCGAGCTTCGGCATACTGCTTTTCCAAGCGTGCCTCAGCGCGCGAGAGATGCTCTTGCAGACTACAGCCCGTCAGCGACAGGCAGACGGTTGCGGAGCACAGCAAGGGGAAGCATCTCATGGGCCTACAGGTTAGCAGAAAGCGACCGCTGACGCAAGCCGCAAACGCGCCTTTCATCTGACTTTCATTCTTGGATGGACAAATGCCCCGCGCTTAGCTAAACTGTGGGGCATGAAAAGCTTGTTGATGATGGTTGCTCTGCTGCCCTGGCTCTGGTGCGGATGGGCGGCGGCTGAGCCTGCCGCCGAAACGGCTCCCGAGATGTACCGAGATGCCGCCTGCGGGCAGGTGTTAGTGCGCTGCACGGCCGACGGCGTGCCGCTGCTGCTCCTGTTGGATACAGGGGCGACGCACACGGTCATCGATGCCGAGGTGGCGGCGCAGAAATTGCCGAAGGCCTACCGCGTGGATACCACGGGCATGGACATTCGCGGCAATGCGGCCGGGGTGCGTCCGGAAATCCTGCTGCTTGCACTGGAGGCCGGGGAGAAAAACTTTCCGCAACAGCCCGTGTTGGTGATGCCGCTGGGGGGCGTGCGCGCCATGTTGCGTGAGCCGGTGGACGGCATTCTGGGCATGGATGTGCTCTGTCGCCTGGCCTACACCTTGGATTTCCGTGAGGGCGGGCAAAGCCATTGGGGGGCGGAGGATTCCCCCACGGCGCGCCCCATGCCGGCGCGACCGGATGCGGGTGGTTGCCCGCTGCTCTCGCTGCGCTGCGGAGAGAAGGTGATTCCCCGAGTGCTGCTGGACACCGGCAGCTCGAGCACGGTGCTTGCCCCCGATGATTGGCCCGCCGGAGAAGGAGCGCAGCGCGAGGTACAGGTGGCGGATGTGAACGGTCACCGCACGGTACAGCTGCGTTTCGGCAGCCCCGCAGCCGTGCAGCTGGCGGAGGGCATACAGGCGCAGGTTCGTCCGCAGTTGAGCGAGGGGGTGAACCGCAGTTCCTGCTCGGGTATTCTCGGTGTGGATGCTCTGCGCGGGTTGCGCCTCATCTATCGCCCCGACCGCGGCTTCGGCCTGATTCCGGAGTAAGGCCGTCTTTTTCTGTCTGAGGCTCGCGCCGCCCTTGCCCTCGGCGCGGGGCTGTGCTATACTCTGCCCATGCTCGATTCTCTCACCACTGCCTGGCAGTCCATTGACAATATGCCCGCGTTCCTGTACGCGAGCGGCATGGTGATTTTCAACCTCATCCTCATTGAGGGGCTGTTGTCCGTGGACAACGCGCTCGGCATTGCGGCCATGGCCTCGCATCTGCCCGAGCGCCAGCAGAAGCCCGCCCTGCGCTGGGGGCTCATCGGCGCCTACCTCTTCCGCGGCATGGCGCTCGCGCTGGTGGCGTGGCTCATGCACAACGCATGGGTCAAGTGGTTCGGTGCGCTCTACCTCATCTACCTCGCGAGCGAGCACCTGCAGCTGCATATCGCCGAGGAACAGCACGGCGATGAAGGCGGCAAGCTGAAAGGTAAGAGTTTTCTCATGACGATTCTCAGCATCGAGCTGATGGACCTTTCCCTTTCGTTGGACAACGTGGTTGCTGCCGTGGGCATGGTGAACGGCGTGCATGAAATCCCCGAAGCCCTGCACATCTGGGTGGTCTGCATCGGTGTGTTCATCGGCATAGCCGCGCTGCGACTCGTGGCGGGCTGGTGCATCGGTATCATCAAGCACCACCCCATCCTGAACTACACCGCCTTCCTGCTGGTGGGCTTCGTGGGGCTTGCCCTCTGCGCCGAGATGGGGCTGGAGGAAGCGGGCATCGCGTGGCACATGGGCATCGTCTTCAAGTTCAGCGTCATCTGCGCCATTGTCGTTGCCAGCCTGTGCTATGAGCACTTCCGCGCGCTGCACGCCCTGCTGCACCCCGCCGTGCATGTGTTCCGCGCGCTCTGCACGGGCATCGCCGCTGTGGTGGATTTTCCCATCGGTCTCATCAAAAAACCTTTCACGAAATAACGAAGAAAAATTTATGAGCGAACCTCAACTCACTCCCGCCCTGATTCGCGCGGCGTTGACAACCGTGAAATACCCCGGTTTCACCCGCGACATCGTCTCCTTCGGTCTGGTGAAGAACATCGCCGTCACCCCCGAGGGGGCCGTGACCGTGGATCTCATCGTCGAAAGCAAGAACGCCGATGTGCCGCGTTACATCTATGAGAACGTCATGGGCGTCATCAAAGAGCTGCCCGGCGTGAAGAAGCTCGACGTCAACATCGAGCACCACGCCCCTGAGCAGAAAAAGAAGCCCACGGGCGTGAACGACGACCCCGCCGACTGGAAATCCAGCGTGCCCGGCGTGAAGCACGTCATCGCCGTGGCCTCCGGCAAGGGCGGCGTGGGCAAGAGCACCGTCTCCGCCAACCTCGCGGTCGCGCTTGCCAAGCTCGGCTACCGCACGGGGTTGCTTGACCTCGACCTCTACGGCCCCTCCATGAGCCTGATGTTCGGCACCAAGGAACGCCCCGGCTGCACGGACAAGGAACAGTTCCTGCCCGTGGAGGCGCACGGCGTGAAAATTCTCTCCATGGGCCTGCTGGTGGATGAAGCCGCCCCCGTGGCGGTGCGCGGTCCCATCGCCACGCGCTATGTCCAGCAGTTCCTGCGCGACGTGGAGTGGGGCGGGCTCGACTTTCTCATCCTCGACATGCCTCCGGGCACGGGCGACATCCAGCTCACCATCGTGCAGACGGTGGACTTGGCGGGTGCCGTGGTCGTCACCACGCCTCAGGAGGTGGCCCTCATCGACGCCCGCAAGGCCGTCGGCCTCTTCCAGCGCGTGAACACGCCCATCCTCGGCATCATCGAGAACATGAGCTACTTCGTCTGTCCCAGCGACGGCCTCGTCTACCACATCTTCGGTGAAGGCGGCGGCGAGCGCGAGGCGCAGAAGCTCGGCGTGCCCATGCTCGGCAAGATTCCCTTGGACATTCAGACCCGCTCCTGCGGCGACGATGGCCACCCCGTCGCCCTCGAAGACCCCGGTCAGAACCGCGTCGCAGCCGCCTTCGAAGGCGTCGCTCAGCAACTCGCCGCGGTCTGCGGCGAGTAAATGTACAAAGTACGATGTACGATGTACGAAGTCAGAATTCGGCGGCTTCGCCGCGCCTTTCCGACAATCGTCTGACGGCACGTCAGACGATTGTTCCATCCCTCGCGGCAATAGCCGCGCTCTCATTAAACTTCGTACATCGTACCTCGTACATCGTACATGCTTGACCTCGTCCTCAATTCCTTCCTCTCGACCATCCCGGTCTTTATCTTCTTCGCCATCGGTTTTTGGCTGAGGAAGAAGGGGAGCATTGAGCCGCAGCATGATGCCGTCATCACGCAGCTGGCGATGGACGTGGGCTACCCCTGCCTCGTCTTCCACTGCATCATGAAATACATGGTGACGGAGGCGGACGAACGCATCTCAGGCATCGGCTTCTCGCTGCAAGCTATCGGCTGCGGCTTTGCGGAAATGCTGGTCGGTGTCATCGCCGCCATGCTGGTGGCGTGGGCCTTGCGGCTGCGCATCGGACACGGGTGGCGCACCTTCACCCTCACCGCGGGCATCCAGAACTACACTTTCTTTGTTGTTCCCATCGTTCAGATGCTGTTCTCCTCCGCGGGCGACCCGACCATGGGCGTGCTCTTCATCCACAACATGGGCTGTGAAATCTTTGTGTGGAGCGTGGGTGTCATCCTCATGTGCGGCGGAGCGAAGAACCTGCAGCTTGGTATCTTCCTGCGCGGGCCGCTGCTGGCCGTCTGCATCTCCCTGCTGCTGGCGTGGACGGGCTTAGGCACCTATGTCGCCCAGCCGCCCGTCATGAAAGCGGCGGAGATGATCGGTGCCGTCGCCACACCCGTGGTGCTCATCCTCTTCGGCTGCTCCATGTACGACCTCTCCCGCCGCTTCATCTGGCAGCCGCGCATGCTCTCCGCGGGCTTGGCGGCGCGTCTCCTGCTGGCTCCCGCCTTCATCCTGCTGCTGGCGTATCTGCTGCCCGTGGACCCGCTCATCAAGCGCGTGATGGTCATCCAGAGCGCCATCCCGAGCGCGGTCATCCCCGTGATTCTCGCCAAGCGCTTCGGCGGCGTGCCCGACATCGGCACACAGGTGCTGCTGGCGACGACCGTCTGCTCCTTCCTCACGCTGCCTTTCTGGCTTTCGCTGGGCCTGGCGCTCATTAGGTGAGAAGACGCCATCTTCTGCTTGCCTTGCGCACGTGGCTAGGGTAGTATCATCTCATGCGTAACATCCTGACTTGCCTTCTGCTCACCCTCGCCTTGGTGTCCTGTGTCGGCACCAAGGAGTTTACCGTGAACACCGAACCGGAAGGAGCGGAGATAACCCTCAACGGCAAGCCCGTAGGTAAAAGCCCTGTGACGCTTACCATCGAGCAGGACAAGAGCCTCGGCTTCGTCGCCCGCAAGGACGGCTACGCCCTCGGCGCTGCCACCGTTCACACACAGCCCCATTGGTTCTACAGCCTGCTTTGGACCAAGAGCGACCCCAAGGCGCGCTACATCGAGGAAGATGAAGTGACCATCCCCCTGCGTCCCATCGCCGATGCCGCCGACTACACCCCCGTTCGCCTGCCCGTGTATGGCGAGTGAAGAGTTTGTCAAATGAGGATTTGTCGGGATTTACTAGGTGCTATTTATCAAGTTCGGCGGCTTCCGTCTTCGCCTACGGCTACGCCGTGACAGG
>JAKSOV010000098.1 GCA_024405415.1 Akkermansia sp. | reverse complement strand
CTACATACTGATCGACTCTGCTCCGCTGGGTACTGTTATCGATGCAGCAGTGCTGGCTCCCAAATGCGATGGTTCTGTGATCGTCGTGGAAGCGGAGCGCGTGCCTTACCGCGCTGTGCAGGATGTTGTCGCCGACGGCGACGAACGAAAGCCGCGTTCCGCTCACATCGTCAGGCACGACGGGAACGACGGGGCGCGGAGCCGTAGGAGCGACAGGGGCGACGGGACGCGGGGCCGTGGGGGGAACAGGGGCGACGGGGCGCGGGGCTGCGGGAGGGACGGGAGTACTCATAACGTCAGTAAAGTTGTTGCCACTTCTGTGGATTTCCTCTATATTGCATTTTTTTCGGCGCTTTGCAAGCGGAAAAGAGTTTTTTGCAGGGATTTTTTAGGGATTTTGCCTGAGGAGGCGCCACGGCTTCTGAACTTCCTCGGCAACCTTTTTGCGTTCAGCGACATCGGCCAGTCCGAAGCGGCGGTACAGAGCGGGTTTTCCGCCGGGTTCCATCGGTTCCATCCACGAGTCGTCCGGTTCGACACCCAAGATTTCAAACAGTTTGACATCTTGTTGTCTTGCTCTGAGGTCTGACTCTTTTAATTTTCTCTGTTCAGGGGTCAGATACCAAATATCCCCCACTCGGAAGTCACCTTTGTAGAGTAGCGCCCGCCCATTCAAACCTAAGGCGAAACGCATGCGTGAGTATGCTCCGGGCATATCCCCCTTCATCTTACAGTCTTGCGCCCAACTCATAAGGTTAAGGTAATAGAAAGAGGGCCATACTGCATTCCACATGACCGGCATGCCATCCCCGGGGTAATAACGGCGGTAAAGTTTTTCAGCATCTTCATACCTTCCCTGCTCTGTATAAAGGTGCCCCAACATGGCGACCATAAAGAGCTGATGCGGGTTGGCCTTCAAAATATGCAACAACATCGTTTCTTCCTCCGCCCACGAGCTACTGCACGGCAGACTATATGCCGTATCCGCCAGACGATGAGAAGGATACTTCGGCAAAAGCGAATTGATGATAGCCATGCGCTGTGTCCCACCCTTATCCGCACCGGAAGAAGCGAGGCGATTAAACGCCCACTGCTGCTCCCACGAAGGGGCGAACAGTGTTCCCAACCACGCGCAGCCGCCGATAACCGCACAGATCAACACAGCCAGAATACCTTTACCCACAGCCCCTTGAACCTGCACTCGATGGATGCGACCACGGCGTTCATAGGCGTACGGAGAAGCAAGACACCCAAGGCAAAAGGCCGTCAAAGAGGCCACGGATATATGGTGCCAATAAAAATCGACAAAAGAAGCGATAGACCATCCCGTAAGCCCCAGCAACGCCAAAGCCGTGAGCTTAAGTTGTGTCGCGGAAGATTGAGAAAAAAGAAGAATCCTTCCTCCACGCAGAAGATGCGCGGCCAGAATAAACAACACCCCGGACAATCCGAAAATACCGTAGTCAACCCATGCTTGCAAATACTCATTGTGGGCAAAATTGATGAGTGCGTGACTCTGATCATACACAGGCACCAGCAACCACGGTACGGAATCTGCGCCGTACCCCCAAAGCGGAGCGCCGTGAATAAAATGGATACAGGCGAGCCACACGTCGTAGCGGTCATGCGTGTTAATGGCGCTCACCCACTCCAACACCTCCCTATCAAAAAGCATGGTACACAAACCGAATCCGATACCACCTAAAATCAGAAAGCCGCTCAAAATAACGCCAAAGCCGACATTATCCTCCGTATTCACTTTCAATACGACCCATACTACCCAGCCCAAAACGCCCATCACGGGCGCGAGCAACAAGACAGCACGCGTTCCGCAGCAGTTCGACAGAGCTACAGCCGCCACCCCGACTGCCGCGGGGATCAGCAAATGTATGCGTTTTGCCATGCCCGCCCACAGGGCAGCCGCCACCAGCAGCATGCCGGAAATCATGAGGAAGGCTCCGGCCTGATTCTTGTAGACGAAGAGGGTAACGGGGCGATGATTGGCACCGCCGGGACCGAAGGCGGGGCGACCCGTCCACTCCAACGGGGCATCGGTGTATTTCATCAGCAGGAAGCAGATGATATGCAACACCACCGCCACCAACAGCACGCCGACGGTCGGTTTCAGACTGCGCCCCTGTGCGGCGTAGATACCGGCCACGTAGAACACGCCGCAGCTGAGGATAAGCCCCGCCTCGCGCCATGAGCTGACGACATCGAAGCTGCATAGACAACGCGCGAGAAAATACCCGCCGATAGACAGAGAACACCACGCCAACCATGACAGCTGCACCGCGCGAGCACCGCGTATCATGGCGGAGAGCGCCAGCAGCAGCACCACAATCAGCCCCGCCATGGTCGGGAAATATGAATAAGCGTTGATGTCCGTCATGCCCATGGAGGCAATCCAGATAAGCGCCAGCAGCAGCGCGGCCGTGCGCCCGGCAAAGGTTTCCGTCAAGCGTTTCTGAGAAATAGGATTCGGCACGTCCCCCATCCTAGCAAAGCGCAGGAGACTTGTCAAACGGCGGGCTGCGTGGCATAATGCCCGCATGCCGCACCAAACCGCCTATGAAGCCCGCTATGTGGGCCGCGACCTCTCCTACACTCCGGGGCAGGACGGCGCCGCACTCTATGCCGCCGCTTTCTCCCGAGCCTACACCGCGCAGCAGGCGCATCCCTACGCCTTCCCGCAGCGCCTGTTCGACTGCGGGCTCTACATTCTTTTCACGCTGGGAGCCATGTTGCGGGCGGACGAGCTCACCCCGCAGCGCGTCTACACGCTTTTCCGCGCCCAACACAACGGGTTCTACGGCAAAAAACGCCCCTATTGAGGACAAAAATGCACCGAACATCAAATTTGTCTTTACAAAGTGCGCAGGTTCGGTATAATGGGCGTCCCGACGCGAAAGCGCACGGCTGTACATCTTCTTATTAACACTAACGACACAAGACAATGAAAGTTCTTTCCTCCCTCGCATCCATGAAGCGCCGCCACGCTGACTGCCAGATCGTGAAGCGCAAGGGCACGCTCTATGTCATCTGCAAGAGCAACCCCAAGTTCAAGGCTCGTCAGGGTGCCACCGCCGGCACGCGCCTCAGCAAGAAGGGCGTTAAGTAAGCCAGAGTCCCGCACAGGGACTAACGAGGAAAGACCGGTGCGCAACAGCCCCCGGTCTTTTTTCGTTGTCCGCATCTCTCCTTTCCCGACCGCCGTATCGACATGGAAAACACCGTCCGCACGCAGATTCTGCCTATCGGAGATTTTGCATTCTCCGCCGGAGTCACGCTGCCGAATGTGCAGCTGGCGTATGAGACCTACGGCACGCTCAATGCGGACAAAAGCAACGCCATCCTCCTCTTCCATGCGCTGACAGGCAGCCACCACGCTCACGGTTGGAATGACGACCTGCCCGAGGCGGGCTCGTTCTGGCAGCCGGAATATTTCCAAGGCTGGTGGGATTTGATGATCGGCGAGGGGAAACCGCTGGACACCCAAAAGTATTTCATCATCTGCATCAACTACCTCGGCAGCTGCTACGGCAGCACGGGCCCCACCTCCACAGCCCCCGACGGCAAGCCCTGGGCAAGCCGTTTCCCGCTGGTGACAGCTCTCGACCAGGCCCGCGCGCAAATCAAGGTGCTTGACCGGTATGGTATTGACCGCTTCGCCATCGTGGGCCCCAGTCTGGGCGGCCAGCTGGCAATGACCCTCAGCGCACTCTACCCCGAGCGCGTGAAGAGCGTGCTGCTCATCGGCACCTCTTACGAGACCCCCATCGACCACAAGCTCTCTGTCTTTGAGCAGATTATGGCCGTGGAAATGGACCCCGCCTACGAAGCGGGCAACTACGCGCTCGATGCTCAGCCGTGGCGCGGCGTAGCACTCGCCCGCATCATCTGCCACAAGATGTTCGTGTACCAAAAAGGCTTGTCGAAGCGCGCCAAGAAGGCTCTGCCCGACCGCCGCGGCATGCTCACGTGGTACACCCCCACGCAGAACACGGAGAGCTACATGCTCTACCAGGGCGTGAAGTTCTCCAAGCGTTTCGATGCGAATGCCTACATCCGCATCATGGACATGTGGGCGAAGTTCGACCTCCCCGCTTTCACGGGCAAGAAGAATCTGGATGAGGTCTGCCGCATCTACGCCGAGCATGATATTCCCTTCATGATTTTCTCCATCAGCACGGATTGCTGCTTCACCCCGCGCGATATTGCCCGCTTTGCCCGCCGCATGAAAAAGAATGGCGTCCGCGCGGGCTACAAGTGCATCAAATCGCAGAAGGGGCACGACTCTTTCCTGCTGGAGCCTGAACTGTACGCGGCGGAGATTGCAGCATTGTTGGGCTGAAAAGCCGGCAGGGGATGAATATCGGCACTTTTGAGCGTCGGTTCGACCGATTTTGGAACAGGCTGCTGTTGACAATGCTCAACGGCAGTCTTGTAGCGGCGGTCGGGGCTTACTTGCTGCCGGATTCCGTCTTTCCCGGCGGAGCGGACATGAGGGAGGGAATATTGGCGGCATCCGCTTTTCTTTTCGGTCTCCTCTGTTTCTACCTTGCAGCCACGGGGGTGCTCAGGGAGACGTACCGCGCGTTGAAGGACGGCCTATGCCGCCGCCGCAAGCGCCGCCACCCGCAGACGGAGGAGGAACGCGCCTATGCCGAATACCGCTACACGGTGCTGCCCGGCCTGCCGCCCGCGCTGCTGCGCGAACGCATGACCGCATGGATGAAGAAAAACGAGGAAGACGGTACAGACACGGAGATATGGGAAGATACAGCCGAGCACTACGTCCTTCACTGCGAGAACGCCGATGTCTGTTGTTGCATGAACGCCGCCTTTTCGGGGGATGATTATGTGTTGGCCCTCTCTTTTCTCTCTGCTGAAAACGATTTTACCCGTGCTGACCGGAAGCATCTGATTCCCGCCTCTTTGCACAAGGCATGGAAGGAGATGCTGATACCGCAGGAGGCGTATGATATTCCCGTCAACGCTCTCCTCATCTGCCACGGGGGCCAGCTGCGCCTCTACCCCGAAGGGGCGGAGGAGAAAGTTCGACAAATCGGGATCTGGCGCTCGCAGGAAGGAGGGGGGAATTAAGTTTTTTCTTCCGCAAGTTTCATTTCCTGCTTGCGGAGCGCGCGCGGGCATGGTATACAGAAAAGGTCAATAAACTTTTTTCCACCATGAAAATTGCTGCACTCAAGAAGAAGAAGGGGTTCACCCTTATCGAGCTGATGGTCGTTATCGCCATTCTCGCGGCCCTGGCTGCTATCGGTTATGGCCCCATCATCGACCACATGAACGACGGTGACCGTCAGATGGCCAGTTCCAACCTCAAGTCCATGCACACCATCCTGCAGGGCTTCAAGACGGACAACGGCAGCTTCCCCTGCGACTCCACCGCCGAGCGCCTGCAGGAGGAGAAACCCGATCTCAACTTCGGCGCTCTCACGGGCGACAACTCCAACGCCTATTTCCGCCAGCTGTTCTACTCCAACTCCGTGAACAGCGAGAAGCCCTTCTTTGCCAAGCTCAACTGCGCCGGCAAGGCCATTGCCGCCGAAGGTGACGGCAAGGTGGCCAACGGTGCTGCCCTCACCCGCGGCGAGAACGCCATGGGTTACATCATGAAGAAGGACGCCACGGAGCCCAACATCAAGGTGGGTGTCAACAAGTCCAACGCTCCCCTTGCGCTCTGCGGCGTGTACCCCGCCTCCACCCCCTACGAGGGCACGGCGGTGGCCTACGATATGACCTCCTTCCGCGGCCACGTCTTCCTGCTGAGCTGCGACGGCTCCGTGAAGGACCTCGAGAAGGACCTCGAAGAGGATGATGCCGATGAGGAAAAGGGCGCCCTGCCCGAGAACAAGAGCATCTTCCCCGAGACCAAGAAGGGCCGCTCCACCGCGGGCGACTATGTGGTGCTCTCCCCCGAGCTGTAAATCTCTGATCAACGAGCGGCAAACACCGCCGCCCTCAAAACCGCGCCCCGGCAAACCGCCGAGGCGCGGTTTTTCGTCGGCCGTTCAACAAATGGGGATTTGTAGATTTACTATGTACTAGGTACTATGTACTATTTTTGA
>JAKSOV010000097.1 GCA_024405415.1 Akkermansia sp. | reverse complement strand
CAAGGTTGATGTCGTGGGTTCGAATCCCATCATCCGCTTTCAAAAAAGCCCCTCTTCGGAGGGGCTTTTTGTTTGCGGATGATGGGATTCGAATTCGGAAAATCACGGCACCGCCGCTTGATGTTGATTCGCGCCCGCCCCACGGGCGCTCACCCCCGCTGAGGCGGGGGCAATGCCTCACGGCATTGTCCAACCGCCCTTACCACTTTGCTCCGCAAAGTGCCCAAACGGGGCCGTCGGGCGTCTTGATTCGCGCCCGCCCTACGGGCGTTAACCTTGCGCCGAGGGCGCACAATTCCCCTCTTACCCCCAATTTCTCTGTCAGCCGCGCAAAATTGTCATTATCCGCTTGCTATGGCCCCTTCTCTCCTGTACAATGAGCGCGACTGCGTGTCGTTTGATGTTTTATACCTTGAAAACACGCTGTTTCCGCTGCCTGTTCCGCAGGCGGCTGACCGATGCGGGGAGCTACGGTTCCGCCCCGCAGAGGTGAAGGCGGAACCGACATTCAGAAGAAAGAAAAAGAAAATGAGTATTCATTCCGTTACCTGCGCCGTCGGCGCAAACCCCATCACGATTGAAACCGGTAAGGTTGCGCGCCTTGCCGACGGCGCTGTCACCGTTCGTTGCGGCGATACCGTTGTGCTTGTCACCGTGGTGAGTGCCACCAAGATTAAGGAAGGTCAGACCTTCTTCCCCCTGTCCGTGGAATACAAGGAGAAGGCCGCTGCCGCGGGTATGTTCCCCGGCGGTTACTTCAAGCGCGAGGGTCGCCCCACCGAGAAGGAGATTCTCACCTGCCGCATGACCGACCGTCCCCTGCGCCCCATGTTCCCCAAGGGCTACTTCTACGACACGCAGGTCATCACCCTGCTGCTCGCCGCCGACGGTGAGAACGAGCCCGATATCCTTTCCATCAACGGCGCTTCCGCCGCTTGCGTGATTTCCGACCTTCCCTTCGCCGAGCCCGTGGGCGCGGTGCGCGTGGGCCGCATCAACGGCGAGTTCGTCATCAACCCCACCAACAGCCAGCGCGCCGAGTCCGACCTCGACCTCGTGTATGCCGGTTCCAAGGACCAGGTCATCATGATTGAGGGTTCCGCCAAGGAGCTGCCCGAGGAGGACTTCATCGCCGCCCTGCACTGCGCTCAGGAGAACGTTGCCAAGATTTGCGCCGCTCAGGAAGAGCTGCGCGGCATCTGCGGCAAGCCCAAGCGCGAGTACGAGCTGACGCTCGCCAAGCCCGAGCTGCTCGAAATCGGCTACCAGATTGCCGGCGACCGCATCGAGGAGGCCATCTACGCCCCCAACAAGATTCAGCGCCAGAAGCAGGTGGGCGCCCTGCGCGACGAGGTGGAGGCCGCCATCAAGGCTTCCCACCCCGAGGCCACCGACTTCGACGTGGAGCAGGTCTTCGAGTACATCCAGAAGAAGGCGTTCCGCATCTCCATCATGGAGCACGACAAGCGCGCCGACGGCCGCGCCATCAAGCAGCTGCGCCCCCTCTCCGCCGAGGTGAACGTGCTGCCCTCCGTGGTGCACGGCTCCGCCCTGTTCTCCCGCGGTGAGACCATGTCCATGTGCCTGGCCACGCTCGCTCCCGTGGAGGAGAAGCAGTACCTCGACAACTACACGGGTTCCGTGGACGAGAAACGCTTCATCCTGCACTACAACTTCCCGCCCTTCACCGTGGGTGAGACGGGGCGTTTCGGCGGCCAGAACCGCCGCGAAATCGGTCACGGCGCCCTCGCCGAGCGTTCCATCGCTCCCGTGGTGCCCTCCGAGGACGAGTTCCCCTACGCCATCCGCGTCTCCTCCGAGATTATGGAATCCAACGGCTCTACCTCCATGGCTTCCGTCTGCGCGGGTACGCTTTCCCTGCTCGCCGCCGGCGTGCCGCTGAAGCGCCCCGTCTCCGGCATCTCCGTGGGTCTGGTGACCGAGTTCGAGAACGCGGGTGACCGCGAGCCCAAGCGATACAAGACGCTCCTGGATATCATCGGCTCCGAGGACTTCTACGGCGATATGGACTTCAAGCTGTGCGGCTCCACCGTGGGTGTGACGGGCTACCAGCTCGACCTCAAGCTGCCCGGCATCCCCCTGTACATTCTCGAGGACGCCATCCACCTCGCCCGCAAGGGCCGTCTGGAGGTGCTTGACACCATGAACGCCTGCATCTCCGCCCCGCAGTCCATGAGCCCCAACGCTCCCCGCATCGAGTCCACCAGCATCCCGCAGGACCGCATCGGCGAGCTTATCGGGCCCGGCGGCAAGAACATCAAGGCCCTGCAGGCCGAGACCGGCACGGACATCAACATCGAAGAGGACGGCACCGTGCGCATCTACGGCAGCCGCCAGGAAGGCGTGGAACGCGCCCTCTACCTCATCAAGCGCATGTTCCAGGAGATTGAGGTCGGCGAGACCTACGAAGGCAAGATTGTCTCCACCAAGGAGTTCGGCGCCTTCATGGAAGTGCTGCCCGGCAAGGACGGCCTCATCCACATCTCCGAGCTGGCCGAAGGCCGCACGCAGAAGACCGAGGACGTCGTCAAGGTCGGCGACATCGTGACCGCCAAGTGCATCGGCATCGATGACAAGGGCCGCGTCAAGATGTCCATGCGCGCCGCTGCCCGCGACAAGAAGGCCAAGGAAGCCGAGGCTCAGGCCGAAGCCTAAGCGGTCTGAGATTTACAAATTACAATTTACAAATTGTGATTTTCGCGCGGCTGACGCCGCGATGTAAGGAAAGCCCCGTCTGACATGCTGTCAGATGGGGCTGACTGTTGTTTTTAGATAAATAATCTTGCTTATGAAGTTGAAAGCACCTATAATCACACGCGCTGCACGTGTGCAATCGAGGTAACGTACGAACCTTTGCATGCCACTGCGCGGTATCATAAGCTAACATCAACGATTATGAAAAAGACACTTTTTGTTCTTTTCGCGCTGGCCGCACCTGCGGTGATGGCCATGACGGACGAGGAAGCGGCTCAGATTCTGTCTTCCTCCACGGTCGTGACGAATGACACCTACACCTTCTCCGCGAATCAGTCCGCCTTCACGGCGATTGCTATCGTGGATTTGGATGCATACGCTGCCCTTCGCCCGACCCTGACCACGAACAATCATCCCATCGTTCTTTCTTTTACGGACTCCGAGAACCATGTGATGGGCGCTATTCTGGGCGATACCCGCTATACCTACAACGCCTTGATCACCACCAGTCTGGGTACGGCTGACCGCGGTTCTTGGCAGACCCTCAACAACATCGGTTTGTCCGGTGCCCAGGGTGATGATTTGTACATCGGCAATGCGACCTCGGCCGCTATTACCCTGAGCTATGACCGCAACAACGGTACTTACTTGACCTTCTCCTTCATGAGCAAGAGCGGTGAACTCGTGACCGCTACGCGAAATGACGGGGATCTCCGTTACAGCGGTGCTTCCCGAACGCTGAGCACTCTCACCATGAATCCCGACCTCTTCACCAAGGTGTATGTGATGGAGGGTACGAAGTACACAGGAGCCGATATTGCGATGCTGACTCAGAAGGCTCTGCCCGAGCCGGCTACGGCGACGCTCTCTCTGCTCGCCCTTGCCGGTCTGGCTGCACGCCGCCGTCGCCACTAAATCTGGGCAACGGCTTCATTCTTCGGCACCCGTCTGTTTTCAGACGGGTGCTTTTTTGTCCTTTTTTTATTTTCCTACAAAAAAGATAGGAAAATGCTTGACGAGCGATATTCGCGTGTGTATATTGGCCTTGTTCCTACCTATGTGGTAGGAATTAGAGTAAAATCATTTTTCCGTTTACGACCATGAGTGATACATACCGATTTGAGACCCTGCAGGTGCATGTGGGGCAGGAGCAGCCTGACAGCGCGACGGATTCCCGCGCGGTGCCGATTTACGCTACGACCTCTTATGTGTTCCCCGATTCCGCCACGGCGGCGGGCCGCTTTGCGCTGAGCTCTCCCGGCAACATCTACACCCGCCTCATGAACCCCACGAGCACGGTGTTTGAGCAGCGCATCGCCGCGCTGGAAGGCGGTGTGGCCGCGCTCGCGGTGGCCACAGGTTCCGCCGCCATCGACTACGCCGTGCGCAACATCGCCACACAGGGTGACCACGTGGTCTCCGCCGCCACCGTGTACGGCGGCACCTACAACCTCTTTGCTAACACGCTGCCCGAGAGCGGCATTACCACCACCGTTGTGGATGCCCGCAACCCGCAGAACTTTGAGGAGGCCATTCAGCCCAACACCAAGCTGCTTTATGTGGAATCCCTCGGCAACCCCAACAGTGACATCGCCGATATCGAAGCCATTGCCGCCATCGCCCACAAGCACGGTCTGCCGCTGATTGTGGACAGCACCTTTGCCACGCCCTACCTCTTCCGCCCGCTGGAGCACGGCGCGGACGTGGTGGTACACAGCGCCACGAAATTCATCGGCGGCCACGGCACGGTGATGGGCGGCGTGATTGTGGACGGCGGTCGTTTTGACTGGACGCAGAACGACAAGTTCCCCGGCATCAGCAAACCCAACCCCAGCTACCACGGCCTTGTCTTTGCGGATGCTTGCGGCGCGGCAGCCTATGTCACCAAGATTCGCGCCACCATCCTGCGCGATCAGGGCGCGACCATCAGCCCCTTCAACTCCTTCCTGCTGCTGCAGGGGTTGGAAACGCTTTCGCTCCGCGTAGAGCGCCATGTCTCCAACGCGCTGAAGGTCGTCGACTTCCTCTCCCGGCACCCGCAGGTAGCGAAGGTCAACCACCCCTCCCTGCCCACGCACCCCGACCACGCGCTGTATGAGAAGTATTACGCCGCGCACGGCGGCGGCTCCATCTTCACCTTCGAGCTGGCGGGCACGCCCGAGCAGGCCAAGAAGTTCACGGAATCCCTGCACCTCTTCTCCCTGCTGGCCAATGTGGCGGATGTGAAGTCACTCGTCATCCACCCCGCCTCCACCACGCACTCTCAGCTCAGCGAGGAGGAGCTGGCCGCCTGCGGCATCACGCCCACGACCATCCGCCTCTCCATCGGCATTGAACACATTGATGACCTGCTGGCCGACCTGCAGCATGGTTTCGAGCTTGTCAAATAAACAAATACGCACTAGAGTAAAGCCATGAACATTCACCGCAGCATTACGGAACTGGTGGGGCACACCCCCCTCGTGGAACCCGTCAACTACAACAAGGCACACGGCCTGAAGGCCCGCCTCTTGGTGAAGTTGGAGTATTTTAACCCTGCCGGCTCCGTGAAGGACCGCATCGCCAACGCCATCATCGCCGAGGCGGAGAAGAGCGGTCGCCTCCCCGCGGGCGGCACCATCATCGAGCCGACCAGCGGCAACACAGGCATCGGCCTGGCCGCCGTGGCCGCAGCCAAGGGCTACCGCGCCATCCTCACCATGCCCGAGACCATGAGCGTGGAGCGCCGCAACATCCTCAAGGCCTACGGCGCAGAGATTGTGCTGACACCCGGCGCCGAGGGCATGAAGGGCGCTATCGCCAAGGCGGCGGAGCTGCAGGCTGCCACCCCCGGCAGCATCATTGCGGGCCAGTTTGAGAACCCCGTGAACCCCGCCACCCACTACGCCACCACGGGCCCGGAAATCTGGGAGGACACGGACGGCACAGTGGATATCTTTGTGGCCGGCGTCGGCACGGGCGGCACGCTCTCGGGCACGGGACGCTACCTCAAGGAGCAGAAACCCGCCGTCAAGGTGATTGCCATGGAACCCGCCACCTCCCCCGTGCTGTCGGCGGGCCATGCGGGTGCGCACAAGATTCAGGGCATCGGCGCGGGTTTCATCCCCGCTACGCTGAACACGGCCATCTACGACGAGGTAATCACCGTGGACAACGACGCCCCCTTTGCCGCTGCCAAAGAGCTTGGCCACACGGACGGCATCCTCGTGGGCATCTCGAGCGGTGCCGCACTGCACGCCGCCACACAGGTGGCCCTGCGCCCCGAGAACGAGGGCAAGACCATCGTCGTGCTCCTGCCCGACTCCGCCGACCGCTACTTCTCCACACCGCTGTTCGGCTGAGCGGGCGCGACAAATGAGCAGTTTGTCGGGATTTACTAGGTACTATGTACTAGGTACTATTT
>JAKSOV010000096.1 GCA_024405415.1 Akkermansia sp. | reverse complement strand
TTGATAAATAGTACCTAGTACATAGTACCTAGTAAATCCCGACAAATCCTCATTTATCTCAACTCCCGCAGAAGTTCCTCCTCCGTCCAGTAGCGCTCGTGAAGGAGGGCGGGGCAAAGGCTGTCCATCTGGCGGCGGACACCCTCGGGGGAAAGGTGGTTGACGGTGTCGGCAAAGTCGAGGGGATTGTCGCTGCAGCCGAGGCGAGGGTCGCGCAGCACGCACAAGCCCGCACGCACGGCAGAGAGGGCGGCGGCGGCTTGCAGCGCGCGGCAGTCATCCCCCGCATGGGCGAGGTGCAGGCGGAAGACGAGGCGCGCGCCCTTGGCGCGGCACAGCTCCTGCAGGCGCAGGCAGGCGGCAATCTGCCCTTGGCTCAGGCCCTCGGGGCGGCGGCCGCCCCGCCGCTCGGCGGGGCGCTCGCGCTCATCGGTGGTGAGCACCTGCATCCACCCCGTCTCATGCACGGCGGCGTCCGTCTCGTAGCGGTAGCGGAAACTGCCCGTTGTCAGCAGCTTGGTAAAACAGGAGCTGAGGGCGAGCGCATCCCCCGCCGCGAGGGGGCGCAAGGTGCGCTTGGTGCAGGGAATCCACCCGTCCGCATACATCCCCCACCCGCAGCGACGGAAGAGGAAGCGCAGCCCGCTCGGGTGCGGCTCGTTATTCAGCCCGTAGGCCGTGAGGGGGAAGATGAGGGTATCGCCGGGGCGCAAGTAGCTCAGGGCATACGCGGCGTTGCAGGGGCCGCCGTACAGGCCCTGCGCCGCGGCGTTGAGGACGCGCATGCCGTAGCGCTCCTGCGCGTAGGCGGGGTCGATGGTGGTGCGGGTTTCCGAGCCGCCGCCGAAAATGTAGCAAGGAGCCCCGCTCTCCGCGCGCAGGCGGGCGTTCCACGCATCCGTGGCGTCCGCACAGCGGTTCCAGAAACGCACATCGGGCGAAAGGGCGTAGTTGAACAGGGCGTTCCATACCAAGCCCGCCAGCAGTGCCGCCGTGATGCAGAGGAGGAGTTTTTTCATAGGGTGGAGCGTCAGAAGGAGAAGTAGATGAAGAGGCTGTCGGCGGAGGCTTCCAACACCACGGTGAGGAACACCATCAGCGCACAGGCGGGGGTGGAGAGCAGCAGGGCATAGGCATCCCCGCGGCGGCGGAGGGAAAGCGACTCCGCCGCAATGACGAGGAAGGAGAGCGGCAGGAAGGCGATGGCCAGCGTGCCCTGAACGCGCAGAGCCTTGAGCGTGGCCACAAACTCCCCGATGCCGTAGGCGGCAGGGTTGGCGAGGGTGGCAAGGTGTTGTTGCAGCAGGGCGGCGTCCGTGTCGTAGAAGAACATCCAGACCATCACCATGAAACCGAAGGTGAGCGCCCACCCGAGTGCGGCGGGGAGGCGCAGCCCCACCTCAGCAAACAGGCGGTGCGCCACCACGGCAAGGCCCGAGAGTGCGCCCCATAACAAAAAGTTATAGCCCGCCCCGTGCCATAAGCCCGAGACGAGGAACACCAGCAGCACATTGGCCGCCCACAGGCGCGTGCGCCCACCGCCCAACGGGATATAGATGTAGTCGCGGAACCACTGCATGAGCGAGGTGTGCCAGCGCCGCCAGAACTCGCCGATGTGGGGGGCCGTGTAGGGGCTGAGGAAGTTGAGCCGCAGGGTGATGCCGAGGCAGCGGGCGATGCCGTAGGCCGTCATCGCGTAGCCGCCGAAGTCGAAATAGATGCGGAAGGTGAAGAGCAGATTGTTCATCCACACCATCCACGCATTGCCGCCGCGATATCCCTGCACGAAAGCGAGGGCCAGATTATCCGCCAGCGCCATCTTGAAAAAGAGGCCCAGCACGATGTAGCGCAGGCCGACATGGAGGTCGGCGGCGGAGAGGGCCATCTTCGGCGCGCTGATTTGGGGCAATAGATCATCCCGCCGCTCAATGGGCCCCGCCACAATCTGCGGGAAAAAGGCGCAGAAGTTCATGTAGTCCGCAAAAGGCGGCACTGCCCTGCCCTTACCCAAGGTGTCAACGCAAAAGCCGATGATTTGGAAGGTGTAGAAGGAGATGCCCACGGGGATGATGAGCCCGCGCAGCGAGTCCCACTCCGCCCCGCAGATGGTGTGGGCGAGGAAATAGGCATACTTGTAGTACAGCAGCGGCAGCAGCAACAGCGGGATAAGCCCGCCGAGCAGCACCCGCCGCCCGAGCGCGGAGGACAGGCGCGCCCCCGCGCGGCATGCGGCATAGGCCGTGAGGCTCACGGCGAGGAAGATACCCAGCGTGGGCAGGCTGGTGAAGCCCAGCAGAAAGAGGCTCAGCAGCAGGATAAAGGCCTTGCGGAACGCCGTGCTCTGCGGCCACAGCGCCTTGCCCGCCGCCAACAGCGGCAGCGCGCACAGCAGAATCAGCCAAAACGAGAGCTGCGAAAAATCCATAAAGCGGTGATGAGTCCCGAGAAGAACGGCACGTCAGAGACGTGCCGCAAACTTCATTGATTTGTACATTGTACTTTGTACATTGTACATCCCGTTCACTTTTTCTTTTTCTTCTTCTTATCCTTCTTGTCCTTGGAGTCGTCCTCCTTGGGGATATTGGTCAGGGGGTTGAAGTAAGAGCCGGCCACATAGGTGGGCTTGGCGCCTGCCCACTTGGCCACCACGACGTCGGCGGAGTGGCCGAGGTAGGAGTCCGGGGCATAGGCCTTCATCTTCTGCGCCCACTTGATGATTTCCGCGGAGTTGGACTCCCCGCCGTTGCGGTGCAGGTAGCCGAGAGCCATGGCGCAATACTGCTGCTTCTGGAGGTCGGTATAGGCGGGATCGGCCAGAGCTTTCTCCACCATGGCGATACCTTCTTCGACCGACAAATCCTTGTTCTTTTCGGCGATGCCTTCAGGGTAGAAGGTGAGGCGGCGCACATAACCGCTCTCATCGTTCGGGTCCGCGGCCTTGATGCGGTCCGCAATCTTATCGGGCCTCTCCATCAGCGGCACAATGGCGGCCTCACCCAGCAGCTTGGCCTGTTCCACGCCCTGCGCGGCATCGGCCTTAGCCAGCAGCTCGGCCTGTTTCTTGTGGTTGGCGATACGCTCGGCTATGCCCTTGGCAATATCCTCTTTGGAGACGCAGCGCAGCTGCGGTCCGCGCAGGTAGGCATAGGCGCGGCCGTCCTTGTCGTGGAAATGCAGGGCGGGGTAGGTCTGCGCGCTGTGGGGGTGCGGGCGGTTCAGCGTGCCCCATGCGGCAGCCTGCTCGGCCTCCTGTTTCTTGGTGGGGCGCTGGTAGTAGGGCGCCATAATCAGCATGGCGTTGCCCGCCGCTGCCTGAATGGCGGGGTCATTGAAAAGAGGCTTGATGAAATCCGGGCTCGTGCGGTCCCAGTCGGGGCCGTAGACGAAGAGGATGTAGCCGTCCTCACTCACCTTGGAGGAAGCCTCCGCATAGTCCTTGCAGGGGGTGCCGGCAAGGGCGGGAAGAGTGGCCAACAGAGCGGCGACAGCGGTGAAAATGGTCTTCTTCATAATCGTAAAAAGTAGGGCGTCTGTTCTGCTGTTCGGGTTAGGCTGCCTTGCGGCCGAAGGCATGGAAAGCGTTGAGCTGGAAGGATTCTGAGCCGCCCTTGCGGATGACGCGCATATACTTGGTCTTGATGCCTTGCTCACCGAGGTCGATGACATGCACGCGGTCCTTGTTCTTGCCGAGGTTGGCGCCGACATCAGCCCAGCTGCCCGCCTCACCCGATTCGGAGACCTGAAGCTGCATGTTGTCGTAGGCGGCGGAGTCATCGGGCGTGATGAGCACCACGGAGGTGATGAAGGCATCTCGCTTGAGCTTCATGCCGATCCAAGCGTCCTTAAGTGCGGCGGTCTTGATGCAGCCGCCGCATTTCTCCAGCACGCCCCAGTGGCGGGAGGCGTCATCCTTGTCATCATACTTGCCCGTATAGACAAGGCTGCCCGTGGACATAAACTCGTCCGCCGGGGCGGCGTAGTCCGGCAGGTTGCCGTTGGTGCGGTTCTTGGCCTCGGCCAGCGTCTTAGCAAGCTGTTGGAAGGCACCGACATCTTTGGCTTTCTCCGCCGCGCGCACAAGCGCATCGCCGGATTCGCCGATATTGGCGCGGCCTGCAGAGCTTTGTGCCATGGCGGCCGAGGAAACCGCCGTCACAACCTGCTGCAGGTTGCCGCCTGTGACTTCGGCGGCCTTCTCATTCGCCCATTCCACAACGGCGGGGGAGTATTTGTTATTGTTGCCGACATCCGACAGAATGATGGCAAAGAGGTATTTCACCTGATTGAAGTCCGTGACGGTGGGGGCCTTGGCGTCCGTCATGTCGGGCTTCTCCGGGCTCATGAGCTTGAGCTGGGCTTCGCCGAAGGTATCGACATGCCAACGGTCGGGCCCGAAGTCCGTCACGTTGTCCCAGAAGAGGTGCACGCAGTCGGCAAGGGTCTCGGATTTCTTGACGCAGGCCTGCAGTGCGGGGTAAACCGTGCCCTGCAAGAGGGCCGCGGCCATCTCGGGGTAGCGCGGCACAAGCCCCGTGCAAAGATCATCGTGCAGCTGCAACCACAGCTTTTCATCGGCGGCGTGGTGCTCCTTCAGATAGGCGGCGTAGGCCAACCATGCGCTGAAGCTCAGCGGCTGGGCGCTCACGGCGCTGCGGAAGGCGGCGATAGCCTTCTTGTCCTGCTTCTTGGCATCAAAGTGGTGGCCGAGGGCACGGTAGGTGTCGGAGATGTAGGTAGCCTCGCGCTGCTCGGGGGAGTACAGCTCCGTCATCATGTGGATGGAGGCGAACTGGTGGAAGTTCGGCCAGGGGGTGAAGTGGGAACCGTGCTCCCAGCCGAGGGAGTAGGCGGGTGTCCACTTGCCGCGGATAAGCACGAGGAAGGCGCAGTGCCCCGGCTCGCCCATGGTCATGGCGGGGATACCGTTGGCCAGCGCCGCAAAGGCACCGAAGTGGGACAAGCCGCCGCACACGCCGCCCACTTCGAAGGTAAACTGGTGGTGGTTGCCGTCATACATGCCGTCGAAGGTCAGGCCGTAGTCCGCGCCGTGAATGCTCGAGCCGTACACGTTGTACAGCTTGTATCCGTTGCGCCAGCAGGAGCCGGGGTACTGGTCCTCGGGCAGCTTCACATTCATGAGCGCCCATTCAAGGCTGGGCACCTCACCGGCACGGTTGTCGCCCTTGCAGCCGCAGACCATGCGGCGCAGGTTCATGGGCAGATCATCAAAGAGGACATTGAGCTGCTTGTCCTGATAGTGGCGAATGTAGTAGTCCGCACGCAGCAGGCCCTTGTTGAAATCGTAGTTGCTCTTGGACCACTCAATGGCCGTAGCCGTGGCAATGCGGCGCACCATGTCGTCCTTGTACATCTCGGGGTGTTCCCTGCCGATGGCGGCCAGCAGGGCCATGGCGCGGCCGGGGGCGATGCACACGCCGGAGAGCACGAGGTCCTCCATCCACTGCTCGTTACCCGTCACGGCCTTAAGCACCTTCTGCGCATCCTTGGAGGCGGCGAACTCCTGCATGGTGTTGGGGATATTGGCCTCTCCCTCCAGCACCTCCAGCGCGGCCTTGGCATCCGCCACGGCCTTCTGGTGCGCCTCGCGCTCCTCCTTCTTGGGGCCGGGCTTCTCCGCTTCCAGCTCCGCGAGCTTGTTGCGGGCCTCTTCGGCCTTCTTCACGGCCTCACCCTTGCCCTTGGAATAGTGCTCCTCGGGCGTGTTGATGTCGGCCAGCGCCATCATGTACTGCGCGAGCAGCAGGCGGTTCTTGCCCTTGCTGACAAAGGCGCGCACCTTAGCGGGCTCGAGGCTCTTCACGCCCTGCTCCAGCTTGGCGCCGAGGCTGCTCTCCAGCCCCTTGCAGTTCGCCCAACCGAGGTTGACGTTCTTGTCGATATAGTTTTTGTCGGAGAGAACGACGGATTTTTCATCATCGGCGGCGGCGTCTTCCGCCTGTTCGCCGTCTTCGGCGCCTTCGCCGTCAGCCGTTTCGGCAGCGGGGGTGGGGGTATCATCGGCCTCCTGCGCATGGGCCGCAGGCATCACCATGGCCGACAGAAGGAAGAAGAGAAAAGAAAGGGAACGGAGTTTCATAACCACGACTCCCATTCTGCCCCAGCCCCCGCGGGAAGTCAAGGGAGAAGTTGCCCGCAAGGAGGACAAAGGGGGATTTGTAGATTTACTATGTACTAGGTACTATGTACTATTTTTG
>JAKSOV010000095.1 GCA_024405415.1 Akkermansia sp. | reverse complement strand
ATTCAAAAATAGTACATAGTACCTAGTACATAGTAAATCTACAAATCCTCCTTTGCCGAGCATCAGCGGGGGGGGATAATGAAAAAAATGAGAAAAAAGCATTTTAGTCTTGCATCCCCCGCTATCCTGTGGTTAAATGCCCCCGCACCAATTCAAATGCGCACGTGGCGGAATTGGTAGACGCGCTAGTTTCAGGTTCTAGTGGGTAACTCCGTGATGGTTCGAGTCCATTCGTGCGTATTTTCTGAAATCCCTCATTCTGCGGAATGAGGGATTTTTTTATCGTTACGGTGGCGATTTGTCCGTTTTTTTAATGAAACGCGCGCCCTGCGGTGTGCCGCAGGGCGCGCAAGTGTGTATCGCGGGTCAGCTCCTTATCAGAACTCGTAGCGCACGCCGATGTTGGCGCGGAAGTCGGTCTGCTTGGAGCGGAACTCGCCGTCCACATCACCGAAGACGGTGGTCTGGTTGTACAGGGGGATGGCAATGCCGGCTCCCATCTGCACGCCGAAGTCGCCGCTCTCGGCACCATGTACGGTGAAGGGAGCGCCGCCGCCGATGTAGGAGACGGAGGCCTCATCCGTGCTGTCGCCGAAGTGCTGGTTAATCTGGCCGCGCAGCTCGAGCACGGTGTTGCGCTCGTAGACGGACTGGGCAAGCACCGCCTGATAGCGGGCACCGACACCCACGCTGCCGTAGACGAAGCTCTGGCTGTCGTACTTGAGGCCGGCGTTGCCGATGCTGCCCGACTCCGTGAATCCGTCCGTCTTGGCGGAGGTGATGCTCACGTTGAAGATGGGCTGGATGAGCTGGCGGACTTCATCATCCATGGGGATGAGGTAGCCCAACTCGTAGTAGCCCGAGAAGCTGTTGCCGCTCGTGCTGCCTTCGGCCTCGTAGCCCATGAAGCTGCGGGTCGTGTCGGTGTCATTCTGACCGTAGGTGAAGATGCCCAACTGCGTCCAATGGCCCTTCTGGTAGCGGGCGAAGAGGTTCAGGTAGATGCTCTCGGTATCGGCCTCGAATTTATCTACGCTCTTGCCGTCGATGCTGCCGAACTCGGCCGCGAAGGCACCGCCGACGGTCCAGTGGTCGTTCAGGTCGGCATTGATGCCGACGGTTGCACCCCAGACATCGTAGTTGTACCCGGCCTTGTCACCGCTCTGGCTGAGGGTGTGGTAGGCGCCGTCGGCCTGAGCCCAGGCCTGCACGTTGCCCTTCTCCCAGCCGTGCAGCAGGCCGTCCTCCTGGCCGCCCATCTGGATGACGCGGTTGCGGAGGTTCTTCTGCATGTCTTCAATGCCGCGGCGCTGCGTGTCGGCCAGGGCCGTCAGCGAGGCGCCGGAGAGAGCGGAGAGCGCGGTCTGACGCTGCTCCAAGGTGGGGTGGTAGACATCGCCGAGGTATTTGTAGATGTCGTGCAGCACAGCGGTCGTTGTGCCGGCATCGGCTGCCTTGGCGAGAGAATCCATGGCGGCGGTGCGGTTGGCGGTATCGCGCATGGGGGCCATGATTTCCTCCTTGGCTTCACGACCGTGGATGACGAGCGCCTGGCCGCTGCCGTCGGGTTCCACCGAGAGCTCGGCGTAGGTGTAAGGCTTGATGTTGTACTGGCGGTTGGAGAGGTCGTCGGTGTCGAAGGTGAGCGCCACACCGTCACCCGTGGTGAGGATGGTGTAGGACTCACCGCCCTCGCCGAAGTAGAGGCCCTCGCCGTTGATTTCAAGGAAGTTCACGCTGAGGGTATCCGCCGTGGCGGTGCCGGTGATGCCGAGGGAATCCAAGATGCTGCCGTGGGCAAGGGTGCCGTCCGTGGGCAGGGCGATGTAGGTGGTGGTGCCGCCGTCAAAGCTCATCTTGTCGTAGCCGCCGGCAAACTGAACACCCGTGAACTGCTGCGTACCTTCCGCATTTACCGCGGTGCCGAGACCGACGGCGATGTTCTCCATGGCGGCGTTGTCGGCCAGGTCCAGCTGAGTGACATTGACAAGCGCGGGGCCCTCGTCCATGGTCTGCCCGATGAGCGTGTAGCCGGTGCCGATGGAGACGCTGTTGCCGGTGATACCGCCGACGATGCCTTTCGTCGTGCCCAGCGTACCGTCGGTGATGTCGACATCACTGAAGGTTGTGGTGGGGAGGGAATACATCTCGGTGGGAATCGAGATTTCGCCCTCCGTCAGGTGCATGGCGTGTGTGATTACGTGGGAATCACCGCTCATGGCGAGCTTAGCCAGCGTAATTTCATTCACAATTGCCAAGGCTTCACCGGAGAGCGTAAGGTTGCCGATTTCCAGCGTTTCCGCCGTGAGGGCGGTAGAGCCGGACATGTCGACGGAGGTGCTGTCCGTACCCGTCAGAGAGCCGGTGGAGAGTGTTGCCTGCTTCTTCATCGTCAGCGTGGCGCCGTCGTTGAGCGTCACGGCGCTGACGGAAGCGCTGTCCTGCCCGCCGAGCGTAGAATCATTGAGGGCCATGGTGCCGGCCTTAATCGAAGCGGCGGATGTTGCGGCATCCGAGCTCATGAGGAGGCCGTCCGTCAGCTGCGTGGCGGCCAGGCTGGTGGCGCTGCCGTTGGCAAAGGTGCTGTCGGTGGCCGAGCCGACCGTCAGACGGCCGCCCTTGGCAACCTTGGCGACAGCCTTATCCAGCGTGGTGGCTTCAGCCGTGCCTGTGGCGGCGTCCATTGTCAGGCCGGTGACGGTGTAGGAATCATCACCGACTTTATCGAAGGTGACGGGCATTGCCCAATTGGCGGGGTTCATGACCGTTACCACCGCATCAGAGGTCACGGAGCCGATGCTCATCTTGTCCATGACGGTCACATTCATCCCGCTGAAGGTGGCGGTATCGGCGCGGAGAGAGTTGCCGTCGAGGATGTTGAAGTTCTCGGCGGAGACCTCTACGTGACCGGCGCGCACGGCGACGGCATCCTTGTTGGTGTAACCGATGTTCGCGGTCGTGCCGCCGATGGTCAGTTTCTCAACGGTGTAGGAACCCGTGCCGTAGATGTTGGAGTAGCCGTCGAGGGCGGTCAGGCTCTTCATGCGCACGTCGGAACCATCCGTGATGACCAGATTGACGCCGTTCTCCACGGAAAGCGAGGAGGTACTGCTGATGCGGTCGGCGCTCACATTGAACACCTGAGCGTTGTCGCCCGTGATTGTCAGGGTGGCGCTGTCCGCCAGAGAGAGCTGGGTGACGGTCGTCGCGGCATAAGAAGTCTGCAACTCCACCTCGCCGTCGCCGATGACGCGCAGGCCGTTGCCCTGGCCGAGAGCGGTATCACCGCGCAGAATCGTCAGTTTGGTGCCTTCTGCCGCACCGAGGCCGATGCTGCTGGAGATGGTGGGGGTCTCGCGGATGAGCGCCGTGCCGAGCTTGTTGCTGACGACGTTGTCGCTTTCCGCATAGAGCACACCGCTGTTGCCCACAAAGTAGAGGCCGTCCATCGCGGTCATGGGGCGCGGCTTCGGCGTCCCCTCGCTCACGACGTCCATGTAATTTCCGTCCTCAAGGCCGTCCAACGAAGTGATGCCGCTGATATTCCAAGCTGTTTCGTTGCCGGGCAGAATTGTGGTCACGGTGGTTGTGGCACCGTGGTTGAGCTGAGAGCCGCCCACGTTGGTGTAGTTAGAGCCGGGAGTCGTGTCGGCCAACTCTACATTGGCAAAAGAGTGCTGCTCGATTTCCTTCGTCGTATCGCCGTAGGTGAGCGTGCCGCTCTGCACCGTCAGGGTTTTCTGGGCGGCATCATAGCTGAGGGTCATCTCCACGCTGACGTCCTTCTGCTTGCCCAGACCGGTGAGCAGCGAGGCATCCTCATTGTATTTGGTGATGAGGTTGTTGAAGCTATCCCCGTCGGCAGACGTAATCATGAGGAGGCGGCCGCTGCTCATCATCAAAGCAAAGCCGTGATTCAGGCCGGAGTAGGTCAGCCAATTCTTGTTGCCTGCACCGAACATGACGTTGGAATCATCCCAAGCGAAAATCAGCTGGTCGCTGATGGTGTTCCAGCCCTCGGACTGAATGACCATGGTCCAACCCTCCATCTGCTCCAAACCGGTGGGGAGAGACAGCGTATAATCGTGATAGTTTTCCTTCGGCTCAATCGTGGACGGGATGGTGACGGAATCCGCAGAACCCATGAGCAGGGTATCATACACGGCCGCGCTCGGGTCAAAATCTATGGCGAAGGCAGTGGGAGCGGCGGTCAGAAGCGCCATGGCGGCAATGACAGCCGCGCGGAGCTTGGTGGGGAGATGCAGTTTCATGATGTTGAATGAAATGTGAAAGACGGAGGCGCTTTTGCGCCATACTCTTGCATGATAGCAGACCCCGACCGCGGTCTGCAAGCTCAAAACAGGGATTTGTACCAAAAAATAAGCAAAAAAAAGATACGGGAACTTTGCTTGCATCTGCAAGGGAGGCGGGGTATAGTGTGGGCATGATGAAACAACTCGTGCTTCTCGGTGCGGCGGCGGCCGTGTTCGCCCCTGCTATGGCTGAAACGGAATGGATGACGGACCTGCCCGCAGCGCAGGAACGCGCAGCGGCGGAGGGCAAAGCCGTGCTGGCGGATTTCACGGGGTCGGACTGGTGCGGCTGGTGCATCCGCCTGCGTAAGGATGTGCTTGATACGCCTGAGTTTGAGGCCTATGCGGCGGACAAGTTCGTGCTGCTGGAGATTGACGTGCCCCGCAACCCCGATTTTGATAAAGAGCTGCGCGCCCGCAACCAGGAGTTGTGCAACCGCTTCGCTATTGACGGCTTCCCCACCATCCTCGTGCTCACCCCGCAGGGGCAGACCGTAGGCGGTTTCGTGGGCGGTAAGCCCGATTTGGCCGCCGCGACCGCTCCTTTGGATGCCGCTGCCGAAAATGCGCGAGCCTATGCAGAAGCAATCGCCATGGAGGACGGCCCGGAGAAGGCTGCAGCACTCTTCAAGGTCTACAACAACATCCCCGCGGGGCTGCGCAACAAGGCTGTGGCTCTGCGCGACAGCATCTCGGCGATGGACCCGGAGGACACAACGGGTATCCGCAGCGTTGTGGCGGCCCAGCAGCAGAAGGCTGCGCTGAATGCCGAGCTGCGCGCCGCCAAGGATCTGCCCGCCATGCTGGCCGTTATCGACAAATATCTGCCCGAGGCCGTTGCTGCCAACCGCGCCTCCATGCTCAACCTCAAGGCCCAGCTCCTGCTCTCCGCCGCTGAGACGGAGGAGGATGTACTGGCCGCCAAGGCCGTGGCGCTCGAGGCCGCTGATTGCGAGCCCGAGACTGCCGCGGAGACCAAGGCCGGCATCGAGCGCGCCTTTGCCGACCCCGCCGCCCTGTTGCAGCACGCTCGTCAATACCGCGAGCGCCGCAACGGCAAGTAAAGTCACTCTGCTATCACTGTTTCTTATGCAACGCCACGATAACCGCCCGACGGACGAGATGCGTCCGCTCCGCTTTGTACTCGACCCCGCGCCGCACGCCACGGCGTCTGTGCTCTCCTGTTTCGGCCACACGCGCGTCATCTGCGCCGTGACGATTGAGGAAGATGTTCCCCGCTGGATGAAGGCGCAGCACGTGGAGGGCGGCTGGCTCACGGCGGAATACGCCATGTTGCCATACTCCACCCTCGACCGCAAGAAGCGCGACAGCTCCGCCGGCAAGGTGGATGGCCGCTCCGTGGAAATCCAGCGCCTCATCGGCCGCTCCCTGCGCGCCGTGGTGGATTTGGAAGCTCTCGGTGCCCGCACCATTTGGGTGGACTGCGATGTGCTCCAGGCCGACGGCGGTACACGCACCGCGAGTATCACGGGCGCTGCCGTGGCGCTGCAAATCGCGCTCAACCGCCTGGTGGCCAAGGGGCTGCTGGAGAAATCGCCCATGAAACAGCTGGTGTCCGCTATCTCGGTGGGTAAGCTGGAGGGCACGCCCCTGCTCGACCTCTGCTATGTGGAAGACCGCGATGCCGAGGTGGACATGAATGTCGTCATGACCGAGCGCGGCGAATACGTGGAGGTGCAGGGCAGCGGTGAGGAGGCCGTCTTCACCGCCGAGGAAATGGCACAGATGCTCGCTCTTGCCGCCAAGGGCGCCGCGCAGATTACCGCCGCCCAAAAGGAGGCAATCGCCCGCGCCGATGCTCCCAAGGACGAGGATATGAGCGCCCTCTGCGATTTTTTTAACGCCCGCTGAACCACAGCGGGCGCAGGTGCGCGGCAAATGAGAATTTGTCGGGATTTACTAGGTACTATGTACTAGGTACTATTT
>JAKSOV010000094.1 GCA_024405415.1 Akkermansia sp. | reverse complement strand
CACTCTATTCAAAAATAGTACATAGTACCTAGTACATAGTAAATCTACAAATCCATGTTTTTGGTCCCTTCCTCCCTTCTTTTTTGCCAATAAGTTATTTACTTTGTAAAACTTTACTATTGGCAAGCGATAGTTAATATGCTAATCTGCTCCTGACCGGGAGTAACGTCGCCCGGTCGCGAGAAGAAACTACAGTAAACCGATGATTACCACCGCTCTCCATCGTGTCGCTAAGTGTGTCGGCCTCGTGGTCGGCCTGTTGGGCTGCAGCTGCCTGCTCAGCTCCTGCACCACCTGCGGTTCGATTATCGGTTACCTGCTGCAGCTTCCTTTCAATATCCTCAATGCCTTCCTGACGTATTAAGCCTCATCTGCGTTAACTTCTCATGAACAAGCTCCTTCCGTTTGTCGTCGGTGCCGCGGCTCTTGCGCTCGTCTCCTGCCAGGGGACGGATCCTCGCGCTGCGTCCATGAACTATAGTGACGCCGTCACGCGTTTGGACCAGGTAGACCCCGCCTACCGCTCCTACTTCCGCGACCAGCAGGGTAGCAGCTACGGCGTGGATGAACAGCGCAAAGCTCTGGCCGCCGCCGTGCAGACCTACCGCACCCCTGTGCCCACCGTGGCCGCCAATGTGGAAGACCGCCCGCTGGCTTCCCGCCGCAGCACCACCGCATCCCGCAAGGGCGTGGCCGGCAGCCGCAAGGCGTCTGCCAAGGGCCGCACCGCTCTGGCCAAGGGCAAGAGCAGCGCCAATAAGAAGGCCGTGGCTAAGAAATCCGCCGCTCCTAAGAAGAAGAGCGGTAAGGCTCTGGCCGTCAACACCAAGAAGCGCCGCTAATCGCGGCTTTTATTCGATTTTTTCACGGCCTGACGCTCTGCGTCAGGCCGTTTTTCATCACTTAAAACGAGGTCATCTCGCGGAAGGCCTCTACGCGACGGTGGAGCTCAGCGCGGGAGAGGGAGAAGAGCGAGATGGTGCCGAACTTCTCGCAGACGGCGGCGGCAATGACCGTGGCAATGGCCATGGCGCTCTTCAGATCGGCCCAGTCGGGCTTGCCGCCGTTCACGCAGGCGGTGAGCACACCCGCCATGGCACCCATGAAGGCATCGCCCGCGCCCGTGGGATCCTGCGGGCGGATGAGCGGCCAGGCGGGGCAGCGGAAAATTTTCTTTTCGCCATCCTCCGTGCGGTGGAGCAGGGTGGCCCCGGCGCTGCCGTGTTTCACCACGGCGTAGCGGGGGCCCGCGGCGAGCAGGGCATGCCCCGCCTCCAACACGTCATCCGTGCCGGCAAAGGCGCGCACCTCGCTGTCGTTCATGAGGGCCAAGTCCACCTGTTCGAGAATCGCGTCCACGTTGTCTCGCTCACGGCGAATCCAGCTCTCCATGAAATCCGCCATGGTGAACTGTGCGCCGCGGCATTGCTCCAGCATGCGGCGTTGCAGGCGCGGGGTCACATTGCATGCGCAGGCAATGGCGCAGGAGCGCAGCTCCTCGGAAAGATTCATCTCCCATGTCTCCTGCACGCCTTCGACGGTGGAGAGGGAGGTGCGGTTGTTCATGTCCTCCTCATATTGCCCCGTCCACGCGAAGGTTTGACCCTTTTCGTGAGCAATGTGAGCGGTGCTCACGCCGCGGGCATTCATCGCGGCTTCGTAGGCACTCGGAAAATCATCGCCCACTACGCCCACGAGGTCGAGCTTGTCGGTGATGAGGCGCGCCGCCAGCGCGGCGTAGGGGCCGCTGCCGCCCAGAACGGAGCTGACCTGCCCCTTGGGAGTGATGAGGGTGTCGATGGCAATGGTGCCGTAGATGAGGACTCGGTCGGACATTTTTTTGATTATTCGGCGTTCATCATAGCGAGCAGGGCTGCTTCGTCGATGATGGGAATGTTCAGTTTGGCGGCTTTCTCCCGCTTGGAGCCGCCGCCTTCGCCCGCCACGAGGTAATCCGTGTTCTTGGTGACGGAGCCCGTGGCCTTGCCGCCCGCCGCGGCAATCATCTTTTCAAACTCGGGGCGGGGGCGGGAGAGGGCACCCGTGAGCACGAAGGTCTTGCCGCTCAGGGGTCCGGCCGCACTTTCGTTGAGGTTTTCCGTGAAGCCTGCGGAGAGCGGGGCGATGCCCAAGTCCGCCAGCGTGGCGAGCACCCCCTGACCTGCAGCGGATGCAAAATAGCGGCGCAGGTGGCGCGTGGAGACGGAACCCAGCGGGTTGGTGAGCTTCAGCTTGTTGGGGCCGTCCGCCGCGATGCTCAGGTAGCCGCGGGCAATGTAGGACTCCGCCGTGGCCATGAACTGCGCGCGCAGCTGTTCGCGTTCGGCGGTGAGAGCCTCCTTGTCCGCGCCCTTGTTCGCCTTGGCGGCGGGGTTGAGGGCGTTGTAGCGGTCGATGTCCTGCTCCAGCGCGGTGAGCAGGGCGAGGTAATCGCTCTCCGCCAGCTCGGCGAGGCTGCGGTGGTAGGTCGCAGCGGCGCGGGCGGTGACGGTGCCGATGGTGGGGATGCCGAAGGCCGTCAGCCAGCGCTCCAGCGGCATGGTCTTGGCTTTCTCCAGCGCGGCAAGGGCCTTGGCGGCGTTCTTCTCGCCGAAGCGGCGCGGCTCCTCGTCCGTGCCGAGGTTCAGCGCGCCCAGCTCTTCGAGCGACAGGCGGAAGAGGTCGAGCGGCGTCGCGATGAGCGCGCGGTTCACAAGGGCTTCCGCCACCGTGCCGCCGAGGTTTTCGATGTCCAGCGCCTCGCGCTTGCAGAAGTAGGTGGTGCGCATGGCGGCCTGCGCGGGGCAGGTGAGGTTGGTGCAGCGCCACGCGACCTGCCCCTCCTCCTGCGCGATGGGCGCGCCGCAGCAGGGGCAGACTCCGCCCACGGCCTCGTAGAGGTTGTAGGGCTGCGCGTCGGCAGGGCGCTTTTCTTTGACAACGTGTACGACGGCGGGGATGATTTCGCCGCTCTTTTCCATGAGCAGGGTGTCGCCCACGCGGATGTCCTTGCGCTCAATCTCATCCGCATTGTGCAGCGTGGCGCGGGAAACGGTGGTGCCGCTCAGTTTGACGGGCTCCAGCTCTGCCACAGGGGTGAGCACGCCCGTGCGCCCCACTTGGATGGTGATGGCTTTGAGAATGGTTTCCCTTTGCTCGGGCAGGTATTTGAACGCGGCGGCCCAGCGGGGGGCTCGGGCAGTGCTGCCGAGGGCGGCGCGGGCGGCAAAATCATCCAGCTTGATGACGGCGCCGTCCGTGCCGAAGCCCAGCGTGCGGCGTACGCGGTCAATCTCCGCCACGGCGGCGCGCACCTCTGACAATCCTTCGGCGCGCAGAATCGGCTTGTTGTAGGGGATGCCCATGCGGGAGAGCAGGGCTTCGTAGTCCTCCATGCTCGTGAAGGTCACGCCCTCCGTCACGCCGAGGCCGTGGGCGAGGAAGCGCAGGGGGCGGCGCGCCACTTCGGCGGGGTCGAGCAGCTTGATGGTGCCCGCCGTGGCGTTGCGCGGGTTGGCGAAGGCGGGCAGACCGTCTGCGTCGCGCTCCTCGTTCATGCGGTCGAAGTCCGCCGAGGGCATAAAGATTTCGCCGCGCACCTCCAGCAGCTCGGGGGCACCCGCGGGCAGGGAGAAGGGCACGTCCTTCATCGTGCAGACATTGGCGGTGATGTCATCGCCCGTGCGACCGTCGCCTCGCGTGGCGGCGTAGGCCAGTTTGCCGTTGCGGTAGAGCAGGGTCACGGCGCAGCCGTCAATCTTGGGCTCCACGACCACCTTCGGTGCGCGCTGCCCCAGCTGCTCCTCCAAGCGGGTGTAGAACTCGATGAGCTCGGCATCCGTCTCACCCTGCTCGGGCTTGTGCTCGAAAATATCGTCGATGCTCTGCATCGGGGCGGGGTGCGTCACCTTCCGAAAACCCTCGCTCAGGTCGTTGCCCACCTTCTGCGTGGGGGAGTCGGGCGTGATGAAGTCGGGGTGCTCGCGCTCGAGGTCCTCAATCTCGCGGTACAGGCGGTCATATTCCGCATCGCTGATTTCGGGGGTCGCCTTCGCGTAGTACAGCTCGTTGTTGCGGCGCACGGTGGCGCACAAACGCTCATAGCGCTCGCGGGGGGATTCCTGTGCAGCGGCGTATTCGAAGAGGTCCATGACGCTCTGCATTGTAGCACGCGCGCGTGAGCGGGTCAATCAGGGAGTGCGGCGTGCTCGTGAAGGGCGATAAGCGTGGTGATGACAGCGTTCGCCTTAAACCAGCCGATGCGGTTGCGGAGGATGAGCCCCGTGAAGTTCTGCCCCTTGTCATCCTTCATCGTGCATTCCATGGCATCGGCTGCGAAAAGCCCGCGCTGGTAGCGCGGCCATTCGCCCGCCTCGTCGTCGGAGTCCGTGAGGTAGACGCGGGTGACGCATTGCCGCTCCTCGTCGTACTCGATGCCCCAGAGGGAGAGCATGTGCCAGTGCGGCAGCAGGCGCAGCTCCCTGTCGATGCGGCGGATGCCGATGCCCACGGCGTAGCCCTGTGTGATGAGCTCCTTCAGCCGCGCCGACAGGCCGCTTTTCGGCTCCTCCTGCACAATCGCCGCAGCGGGGAAGTCTTTTCCCTCCAAGTCCGCCGCATGATAGCCGCCGAGCTGCATGCCCGTGGCCGTGCGGTGCATGGCGGCGGGTAATTCGCCGCCCTTGAACCACCAGACGAGGGTGTTGTAGGTTTCGCCGCCGCCATCCTCAAAGCCCGTGCACAGCGCCTCCCGGATGGGGCCGATACCGCGCGGGGCGGCGGACGCTTTCGCAGCTTCGGGGTTGCGCTCCTGCCACCACGCCAACATGTTGGCCGCCGTCGCCGCCCAGCACATGCTGAGGTCGTTCTCCAAGGTCTTGTTCGCATCCTGCCACCCCGTTTGCGGCGAGACGCCCTTCACCCAATACGTCGCTCCCTCCGCCGTGCAGAGCAGGGGGAAGATCAGGCAAAGCAGGAAGAAAGGGAAATGCATCGCAAGGAATAGTACAGCGAGAACTTGTGTCCGACAAGAGGAAAATGAGCGGCCGCTTTTCGTGCCGAACAAAAGCAGCCAAGGCGCTTAACAGGAAAAACAGCCACCGGAAATCACGAAAAAAGCGGGATGAACTTGACATCCCCTGCGCTGCGGCGCATGATGGCAGCATGACAACTCCCGCACATCTTGCAGCACGCGATATCAACAGCGGCGCGGAATCGCTGGCCCCGATGACGATTCCCGCCGGGACGGGCAATCCCGTGCTCGATGCCTATCTGTTCGACCTTTCCCGCCGTTTCTGCGGCGACCACAACCCCGATACCATTCTCAACCTGCTCGACACGGTGATGAATGCTGCGACCTCCGGCTCGCTGGAGGACCACGACCTGCAAATCATGGCCAAGTCGCTGGAGGAGCTCTATCTGGCGGACAAGATGTTCCACCCCTACCGCAACATCCGCAAAATCACCTGTTTCGGCTCCGCCCGCACCAAGCAGGACGACCCCAGCTACCAAATCGCCGCGGATTTCGGCAGCATGGCCGCCGGCAAGGGCTATATGGTCATCACGGGCGGCGGACCCGGCATCATGCAGGCCTGCAACGAGGGCGCGACCGAGCACTTTTCCTTCGGCCTGAACATCACGCTGCCCTTCGAGCAGCACGCCAACCCCGTGGTGGCGGGCAGCGACAAGATGATGAACTTTTACTATTTCTTCACCCGCAAGCTCAACCTGCTCAAGCAGACGGATGCGCTCGTGGCCTTCCCCGGCGGCTTCGGCACCATGGATGAGATTTTTGAGACTATCACGCTCATGCAGACGGGCAAGTCGACCCTCTTCCCCATCGTGCTGCTCGACCCCACGGGCGAGATGTACTGGCAGCGCTGGATTCGTTTCGTGGTGAAAGAGCTCTGCGCGGACAAGCTCATCTCGCCCGAGGACATGAGCCTCATCCACGTGAGCAAGAGCGCGGAGGATGCCATGGACCACATCGAGCGCTTCTATAGCTGCTTCCACTCCTACTACTTCGACGACGCGCTCATCACCATCCGCACGACCTCGCCCGTCAGCGAGGAGCAGCTGGACTGGATGCGCCGCGACTACGCCGACATCATGCCGCAGGGCGACCTGCAACAGTTTGTCGATGGCGACCCCACGGACCCCGACCCGCAGCTCGCTTCGCTCCCGCGCCTGCGCTTCGTCTTCAAGCGCGGCGCCTTCCCCCGCCTCCGCGAACTCATCGATGTCATCAACGACAGCGAGTGAGGCTCCGATAAATAGGAATTTGTCGGGATTTACTAGGTACTATGTACTAGGTACTATTTGTAAAGTTCGG
>JAKSOV010000093.1 GCA_024405415.1 Akkermansia sp. | reverse complement strand
TTGCGGCGACAGCCGCACTCTATTCAAAAATAGTACATAGTACCTAGTACATAGAAAATCTACAAATCCCCCTTTGTTCATTCCTTTGCGCTTCGTGCTTGCTATGCCCGGCGGAACAGGGTAGAATGTGAGCCGTTGTGATGCGCCGCTACGTGCTCAGGAGATTGCTGATGATGCCGTTTACCTTAATCGGTATCACCTTCTTGGTGTTTTGCCTGTCGCGCATGGTGCCCGGCGGCCCTGTGGACCGCATGTTGCAGGAGCAGGCGCTCGGCGCGCTCGGCGGAGAAAAGGCCGTGGGCAACGCGGCGGAAAACGTGAGCGTGGAGGACATAGAGCGCTTGGAAGAGCTCTTCAACCTGCATGAACCCCTGTTGAAGGCCTACCTGCAATGGTTGGGGCTCGTGCCCCGCGCGGTGGAGATTGCCAAGGCCGAGTTCGATGACCGCGGCGTGGCACAACTCACCATGTCCCGCCCCGATGGTCGGGCCGCGGTGGTGGAGGTGCAGCGCGACGGGGAACAGCCCGTTTATCTGCCGCAGGAGTGGATGAAGCAGGAGCATTGGAAATTGCGCCTGGAATCCCCGCGAGACCGCGCACGCCGCATCGCCGCACGCCGCGGGGGGGACGATGAAGCGCACATTGCCGAGTTGGCGGAAAGCCCAGCCTGCCGCCGTTGGCGTGTGGTGGCGAGCCGCCGCGCCTTCAACGGCGTGTTGGAGGGCAGTCTCGGCCTCTCCTATAAATACAACGAGCCCGTCTCCTCCATGATGTTGCAGCGTCTGCCCGTGTCGCTTTATCTCGGGCTGTTGGGCGCGCTGGTGAGCTACATGGTGAGCGTGCCGCTCGGCGTGCTCAAGGCTCTCACTCACCGCACGTGGTTCGACAGTATCACGAGCATCCTCATCTTCATCGGTTACGCCGTTCCGGGCTTTGCCTTGGGGGCTGTTCTGTTGGTGTACCTCGGTGCTCGTATGGAGTTTTTTCCGCTCTACGGCATCGTCAGCCCCGGCTTTGAGTCCATGCCCCTGCGGGAGCAGATGGAGGATTTGGCCGTACACACCGTGTTGCCCCTCTGTTGCTACGTCGTTTCCTCCTTCGCCATGACAACCATGATGATGAAGAATAATCTCATGGAGCACCTCTCTGCGGACTACATCCGCACTGCCGTGGCCAAGGGCGTGTCCTTCCGCCGCGCGGTGTGGAGCCACGCCTTCCGCAATGCCTTTATCCCCGTGGCCTCGGGCTTGGGCGGTGTCATCGGCGGCATTGTCGTCGGCTCTCTGCTGGTGGAGCGCGTATTTGATATTCAGGGCTTCGGCATGTTGAGCTATCAGGCGCTGCTCGACAAGGATTATTCGCTCATCATGGGCACTTTGTTGCTCACCTCCGTGTTCATCATCCTCGGCAATCTGCTTTCGGATATGCTGGTGGCGCTCATTGACCCGCGTATCAAGTTTGACTGATGACGAAGAACCTCCTAGCGCTGCTGCTGATTCTCGCCGCCCTCCTCGGGGTGCTCGGCGAGCTCAACGGCTGGTTGCTGCCCACCATTTCCTGGCCCTTCACGCTGAGCCGGGAGTTCTCGTTCCTGCAATATCCCGGTTGGTACACGCCGTGGATTGCCACGGGCGAGCGCTGCTACTGGTTCGGCTGGTTCTGCATGGGGCTGGTCGCCCTCTGCGGCCTCATCCTGCTGCTGCGCCGTTCGGACAGCTTGCGCCTCTCGCCCGAGCAGCAGCAGCGCTTGCAGCGTTTCCGCTCCATTCGCCGCGGCTATTGGTCGCTCATCATTCTGGGCGTGCTGGTGCTGCTGGCGGCGGCGGATCAGGCCCTTGTCGGCAAGCGCGCGCTGGCGGTGGAGTATGAGGGCCGCTGGTATTTCCCCGCCTTCACCCGCGCCGTGTTGCCCGGGGCGACCTTCGGCCTGTACGGCGAGGAGGCTCGCGCGGAGACGGATTACCGCGCTCTGGCCGCAGAGGCCGGGCTGCCGGGCCGACCCTCAGTTGTGCTGATGCCGCTTGTGCCCTACGACCCCGTGGGCGATGCCGCGCCTTTCCCCAAGGAGGCGTTGCAGATGCAGCACGGCGTGTTGACAAACCGCGACGGCGAGCCGTACGACGGATTGGCTTGTCGCCTGTACCCCGATGGCGAGGTCCACCTGCGCCTGCGCTACCGCCGCGGTGTGGCCGATGGCTATGCTCAGGGCTGGGCGCGTGACCGCCGCGAGGTCTACACCGCGCGTTACGAGAGCGGTACCGTGCAGCAGGAGCAGTACGCAGGTGTGGGGTCGGCGGCGGATTTCCTCTCCCAGTCGGACCCTCGGCAGCTCTTCCGCGTGTACTACCACCCCGCACCCCCGCTCACGGGCGGTCACCTGTTGGGCACCAACAGCCAGGGGGCGGATATTCTCGCCTATCTCTACGGCGGCTTGCAGGTCAATATTGAGGCGGCGTTGCTCTACCTGCCCATTATCTACGCCATCGGGCTCACGCTGGGCATGCTCATGGGCTTCCTCGGCGGGCGCTTCGATTTGGTCACCCAGCGCCTCATCGAAATCATCTCGCAGCTGCCCTTCCTCTTTGTGGTGATGATTCTCTCCGACCTCGTGCCGCTGGAGTACCGCGGCTTCGTGTTGGTGCTGGGCCTGCTGAGCCTCTTCGGGTGGATGCGCATGACCTACCTCGCCCGCACAGCCGCCATGCGCGAGAAAACGCGGGACTATGTGGCCGCCGCCCGCGTGATGGGGGCAGGGCCCTTCTACATCCTGTTCCGCCACATTCTGCCCAACATGATGGGCATCGTCGTCACGCTTGTGCCTTTCAGCGTGGCCACGGTGGTTCTCTCCCTCACCTCCTTGGACTACCTCGGCTTCGGCCTGCCGGATACCTATGCCGGCTGGGGGCGCCTGCTCAACGACGGCCTGTCCAAACTCTCCTCGCCGTGGATGGTCTCCGCGGCCTTCTTTGCCCTGGTCTCCCTGTTGCTGATGGTCACCTTCATCGGCGAGGCGTTCCGTGAATCCAGCGACCCCCACCGCCGCACCTACTATGAATAAAGGACAACGCACAGCATCTGTCCTGATTTGTACTTTGACTCAGGCTCTCCTCAAGAGCCTTCGCCCCCTTGCGGGGGCAATGCTTTCAGCATTGTCTAATCTGCCTTACCTCGCTTCGCTCGCCCGCTCCGCGGGGCCGTCGGCAGCTTTGTACATTGTGCTTTGTACATTCCTCCTTGTGGGTTGCGGTCGGGAGACGGAGTATCAGGGGCTGGATTGGAAACACCCTGCCGACCGCGCCTTGCCCGCTGCCTTCGGGGCGGCGGACAAGGTGCCGGTGTATGCGAAACGCTGGCACATGCCGCAGGGCTTCCGCGGGTTCACCGAGGCGTGGAACGCCCGTGTGCGCGCTCATGTGGAGCGCAACTGCGAGACTGCTGTTCAGGACGGCGCGGAAGCTGTGCTTGCCCTGCTGCAACACCCTGACAACCCCGAGGCAACCGCCGCGGCCTACCTGCATCTGGCCGACGCATGGCAGAGCATGCTGACCGCGCAGCGCCGCTTGGGGGAAGGGGAGTACCTGCGCTATGACCGAGAGGTCGATATCCCGAAAAATCTCGTTTGGCAAACGGGGAATGAGGAGCCCGAACTCGGCAGCCCCGAGGCTCGCAAGGGCGGCTCGATGCGCCTCGGCGTGTTGCGCTCCTTCCCTAACACGTTGCGCCCCTTCGGCCCCAACAGCAACAACTCCTCCCGCCGCTACATCTACGACGATATCGACATTCCTCTCGTGCGCCTGCACCCCGGCACGGGGCGCCTCATCCCCGGCACGGCGGATAAGTGGGCCGTGGCGGAGGACGGCCGCACCGTCTACTTCCACATCGACGCGTCCGCCCGCTTCTCTGACGGCTCCAAGCTCACCGCGCGCGATTTCATCACCGCGCTCTTTGTCCGCACCTCGCCCTACGCCGCCGAGCCTTTCTACGGAGACTATTACATGGGCAACTTCTCGCGCATCACGGTCTACGGCAACAATTGCATCGCCGTCACCCTTGCCGCGCGGCGTCCCTACGCGCCTTTTTATGCCGCCATTCCCGCCAGCTGCACGCCCTTCTACGCGGAGTTCGGGCCGGATTACCCCACGCGCTACCTCTGGCGCGTGGCCCCCACCACGGGCGGCTACACCATCACACCCGGCGGCATCATCATGGGGCGGCAGATGACGCTCTCCCGCGTGCGCGACTGGTGGGCTGCGGACAGGAAATACACGCGCTACTCCTGCAACGCGGACAACATTGTCTACTCCTTCATCAACGAGCCGAGCAAGGCCCGCGAGCTGTTCCGCATCGGCGAGCTGGATGCCTTCTCCGCCCGCGAGGCCGATTTCTGGTACGAGGGGCTGGAGATTGAGCCGGTCTACCGCGGCTACATCCGCCGTGTGCAGTTCAGCAACATCTGGCCGCGCAACTGCTTCGGCTTCCACCTCAACTGCTCCCGCCCGCCTTTCACTGACCGCAACATGCGCCTCGGTTTCCACCACGCGCTGAACATCCGCTTGGTCATTGATACCATCTTCCGCGGGGATTTCCGCCGCGCGGGTTCCTATTTCGAGGGCTTCGGCCCCTACACGAACGGAGATTTGGCGGCTCGCCCCTTCTCGCCCGAGAAAGCACGCGCCTACTTTGCCGCAGCCGGCTACACGGAGGAAGGGGCAGACGGCATCCTCTGCAAGCCGGACGGTACCCGCCTGCAGGTGGTGGTCAGCGCGCGCATCGACCCGCTCTACACCAACTGCATGAATGTGCTGCGAGAGGAAGCGGCCCGCTGCGGGCTGGACCTGCGGCTCGACCAAACGGACGACACGGTGTTCTACCTGCGAGTGAAGGAAAAGAAGGTGGCGGCGGCTTTGTTCTCCTGGGGCTTCTCCCCGCCGCTGCCCGATGCCGTTTCGTTCTTTTCCTCGGCCTATGCCTACCGCGCGGACGGCAGCCCGCTGCCCGGCACCAACAACATCACCGCCACCGCGGACCCCGAGCTGGACCTCGCCATCCGCGAGAGCCGTACCGCCGCCACGGAGGAGGCTGCCGCTGCCGCACACCGCCGCGTGCAGCAGCTCATCTACGACAGCGCGGCGTGGGTGCCCGCGTGGACGAGCGACTACTGGCGCTTTGCCCAGTGGCGCTGGGTGCGCTGGCCCGATACGCCCGAGTGCCGCTTCTGCCCGCCGCGCTACTACGACCCGCTCGACAGCCACCTCTACTGGATTGACGAGGACGCGAAGGAGGACACCCTCAAGGCCCGCAGCGAGGGGCGCTCCTTCCCCGAACACGACCTCGATATCCCCTTGCCCGAAGCCCCCTGACCCCCTTTCTTTTGCCCCATGGCCTACCTCGATGATACCCCGCTGCTGGATGTGCGCAATCTTTCCGTCGGTTTTGAAAACGGCGGGCGCTTGCTGCGCGCGGTGGATGATGTGAGCTTCACTGTGCCGCGCGGGCAATGCGTGGGCATTGTGGGCGAGAGCGGCTGCGGCAAGAGCGTGACGGCCATGAGCATCGTGCGCCTGCTGCCGCAGCCTGCGGGCCGCATTCTCGGCGGGCAGGTGCTGTTCAACGGCAAGGATGTGCTGCAAATGCCGCCCAAGAAGCTCCGCGAGCTGCGCGGCGGGCGTGTCGGCGTCATCTTTCAGGAGCCGATGAACGCGCTCAACCCCGTACACACCATCGGCGAGCAGATTGCCGAGACGCTGATGCTGCACCGCAACCTCAGCGCCGAACAGGCGTGGCCCGAGGCGGTGGAGCTGCTGGAGCGCGTGCGTATCCCCGCGGCGGCGGAGCGCGCGGACGATTTCCCCTCCGCCCTCTCGGGCGGCATGCGCCAGCGCGTGGTTATCGCCATGGCCCTGGCCTGTCGCCCCCGGCTCATCATTGCAGATGAGCCGACCACCGCGCTCGATGTCACCGTGCAGCTGCAAATCCTCTCCCTGCTGCGCGAGATGCGCAAGGACCTCAACGCAGGCACCCTCCTCATCACGCATGACCTCGGCATCATCGCCCAGCATTGCGACCGCGTGGTGGTCATGTACGCCGGGCGCATGGTGGAGAGCGCCCCCGTGGAGGAGCTGTTTGCCCACCCCGTGCATGCCTACACCCGCGCCCTGCTTGCCGCCATGCCCCGCCGAGACTACCCGCACAAGAGCTACCTGCCCACCATCCCGGGGCAGGTGGGTGCCATCCGCGACTATGCGGACGGCTGCCGCTTCTGCCAGCGCATGGGTGTGCCTAAGGAGCAGCTGACCGAGCGCCCCCCCGTCCTCGAAATCGCCCCCGGCCACTTGGTCGAAGCCTGCCCCCGCTGCATGGAGGGGGGATGAATGTACGATTTACGATGTACGATGTACGATTTGTAAAGTTCGGCGGCTTCCGTCTTCGCCTACGGCTACGCCGTGACAGGGAC
>JAKSOV010000092.1 GCA_024405415.1 Akkermansia sp. | reverse complement strand
AAATAGTACCTAGTACATAGTACCTAGTAAATCCCGACAAATCCCCATTTGTCGAAGCGCCTATTTGGCGTTTGTCAAAAAATCCTCAATGCCGTTGACGGGGAAACGCAAATCGTTGTGCAGGAAGCGGCGCAGCTCTCGCTCGGCCTTGGCTCGAGTGCCGAAAAGCGTTTCGGGGGACAGGGCGCCGGATGCGGGGGTGCTGAGCTTCTGTTGCAGCACAAAGAGCAGACAGCGCACGGAGGGGGTGCGGTGTTTGTCCGTGGCAAAGAGGCGGCGGCCCAGCGCGTAGGCCTCCTGCTCGCGCCCGCGGATGCGGCAGAGGTTGTAGAACACCCAGCGCTCATACATGGAAGCTGCCCCGTGGGCCAGCGCGCCGCGGTAGGCCTCCACGGCTTTGCCGAACTGCGGGCGGCGGGCGAGGTCATCGTAGAAACTGCCCAGCTCGAGGTAGAGCAGGGCGCTGTCGGGGTTGTCCTCAATCCCCGTTTGCAGAAAGCGCTCCGCGGCGGCTAGGTAGCCGCGTTCGGCTGCTTCTGCTTCCGCGGCGGAGAGGTGCCCCTTCTCGGCTTCATCTCGTACATGGGCAACGGCGTTCTTGGCCATATCGCGCGCGGCGCGGATGCGGTAGTTGACGCGGTGCGGACAGAGGGTGGTGATTTGCTGCCAGCGCTCGCGGGCGCGTGGCCAGTCCTGCTCCAGCCACGCGGTCGTGGCGTCCATGGCCAGCAGCTCCGCCGCCAGCGTGCGCAGCCCGCCGAGGGTGAAGAGGGCCAGCTGTTGCCCCAGCGCATCCGCACGGCGAAAATCGGGCGCGGTATGGTGCAGCCCCGCCGCATCCTGCTCCGAGCGCAGCGTGTCACCGAGGGGGCCCAGCAACGCACCGCCGAGCACGAACAAGCCCGCCGCCGCAGCAGCGGAAAGCAGGGGCAACAGGCGGGAGGCGCGGGACATAGCGGGCGGGGGCAGGGGAGAATCAGAGCGGCATGCCGAGACGGCGACGGATGTCCGCGCAGAGCTTTTCAAACTCAGGAACGGGCACCCCTGCCTCCTTGGCGCGGGCCAGCGGCGTGCCCCAGATGGCATCGTATTCCACGGGGCGGTGTTTCAGGTAATCCACAGCGCTGCTGGGGGTGAATGCGCCCATGGCTTCCGTGCGCTTCATCTGCCACTCCACAATGTCGCGGGAGAGCGGGAACCCGCGCTTTTCCGCAGCGGCGCAGACTTCCTCCATGATGGCGCGGGCGCGCGCCACCTGCCCCGGCAGGGCGAAAAGCTGCTTGGTGTCAATGCCGCCGTGAGCGAGACACAGGCCGTTGAAGGGGATATTCCACGTAAGCTTGGTCCACAGAATCTCCTCCGGGTGGCGGTGGGCGCTCGTTTGAATGCGGGCTTGGCGGAACATCTCGGCGAAGAAGGCGGCGCGTTCCTCTCCCGCGGCATCGGCTGCCAGCGGGGCGAAGCGGATGTTGCCGCCGTCCAGATGCCGCACCACGGCGGGGTTGTCCGAGGGCATGCAGCACACAAAACACAGGCCGATAAACACGCGCGAGGCCGGCACGAAGGCGGCGATAGCCTCTGCATTGCCCATGCCGTTTTGCAGGGTGATGACCTCCGTCTTTTCATGCAGCAGCGGGGGGAGCGACTCCGCAAAGCCGCCGTTGCAGGGGGCTTTCCAGCAGACAACGACGAGGTCTGCGGGGCCGCATTCCTGCGCCGTGCGGCACACGTGCGCCTCGGGCAGGTCTATATCGCCCTCCACGCTCTCCACGTGCAGCCCCTGCGCGCGGATAGCCTCATAGGCTGAGCGGACAATGAAGGTGACGTCGTGCCCCGCCTCTGCCAATCGGGCGCCGTAGTAGCAGCCCAGCGCACCTGCTCCGAGAATCGCAATCTTCATGCCTTCAAGCATAGCACGCCGTCGCCCTGTCAGCAAGGCGGAAGCGCGGCAAGGCGGATTTTCTCCGTGAGCCATCCTCCGTTTTATGCCGTTTAACATCTTCCTCTCGCTCGCCGACGGGGGGCGGATTAACGCGTGAAGAAACCGATGAGAGCAAGGATGGCCGCGATGAGCCGGAGGTGGGGCTTGTATTTATCGGGAATGGCGGGGATGGCAGCAGCGAGGAAAAGCAAGAAGGCAACGCTGTACCACGGGGAAAGCGCCCATAAGTCATGGGTGAAACGATGACTTCTGAAAAGGCCGGCGAACATGATTGTGCGGTCAGTAGCGGTGCTGGATGAGCACATGGAAATGATCGCCCGCGCCGGGGACGGAGATGAGGTGCATATCCTCGGGCCTATCCGGCTGGGCATAGTCCTTCAGAAAATCCCTCTGGCTCATGTATTGCAGGCTGTCGCCCACACAGGTCTGCGCTAGGGTGATAATGTCCGAGAAATTGATGTCAGCCGTGATGTCGCAGTGGCCCGCGAGGGCGGGCAGCTCCTGGGCAGTGAGCAGTTGGTGCGCCTTGTAGCCGCGGAGAGTGCCCGCGGGGCGGCGGTGGTAGAGGGTATCGTTCAGCTCGCCGTAATCGATGGTCACCATGGTACCGCAGGTCCAGAGCGGCTGCCACGCGGCAAACCATTTGTGATAACTCTCATGCACCTCGATGATTTGCCCTTCGCGTGCCCATCGCTCGAAGGCGAGGCTGCGCGGTAGGCCGGCGCAGGGGCGCAAGCCGCGGACAATGCGGCCCTCCGCCACAGTGTAGCCCATTTCCATCCATTGCCCCTCCGTGTATCGGAATTGGCGGGCGGGGAAAGCATCGGGCAGCTCATTGCAGAAGATGAAGGCGCGCCCGCCGCAGCGTTTCAGCGCCTCCTCGATGGTGGCGTACACGCGCACGAACTGCCCGCCCACCATCTTCTGAAAATCGCGCAGCGCGCGGGAGCGGTCCACCATCAGGTAGGTGGCGCGCAGACGCCCGAAAAAGCCCAGCTCGCGGGCAATGCCCATGGCAAGGTCGCCATTGCCGCCGCCGATTTCGAGGAAAGGCAGCGTGCGCCCGCAGGCGGCACAGGCGCGTTTCCACTCCGCTACGAGACGCCGCGCCGGCAGGTCGCTCAGCGTCGCGGAGGTGGAAAAATCCCCGCGGAAGCCGATGTTGGTGATATTGTTGTTGTAATACCCGCCCTGCTCATCAAAGAGAGCAATCTCCATGAACTGCTCCGTGGACAGCCAGTTGCCGTTGGCCAGAATATGCGGCGCGATGTTCATAGAAAATGTACGATGTACGAGGTACGATGTACGAAGTGAGAGTTAGGCGCGCTGCGCGCGCAGGGAAAACGGATATGTGCGCTTTGCGTTATGTCAAGCTATGCGGCGTCAGCCGCACAAATTTAAAACTTCGTACATCGTACATCGTACCTCGTACATTCACTTCGACAGTTCCAGCATGCGCTCCAGCGGGCGGGCGGCGCGCAGGCGCAGCTCCTCGGGTACAGTGACTTCGGGCGCCATGTCGCGCAGGCAGTTGCGGAGCTTTTCGAGCGTGTTGAGCTTCATGTACTCGCACTCGGCACAGGCGCACTTCTCCGTGCCCACGGGGATGAACTCCTTGCCCGGCACCAGCTTGCGCAGGCGGTGCAGAATACCGGCCTCCGTCACAATGATGAAACTCGGCGCCTTGCTCTCGCGGCAGTAGGGAATCATCTTCTCCGTGGAGCAGATGTGGTCGGCCAGCAGACGGATAACCTCCTGACACTCAGGGTGGCAGACGATTTCCGCCTCCGGGTGCAGGGCTTTTTGCTGCAACACTTGGTCGCGGGTGAACTGTTGGTGCACATGGCACGCGCCGTTCCAGAGCGTCATCTCGCGGCCCGTCTTGCGGGCTGTCCAAGCACCGAGGTTTTGGTCGGGCACAAAGAGGATGGGGCGGTCGGTCGGCGCCGTCTCGATGATGCGTTGCGAGTTGCCGCTGGTGACAATCACGTCCGCCAGAGCTTTCACGCCGATGGAGCAGTTGACGTAGGCCACCACGTAGTAGTTCTTCTCCTTATTGGCCTCGAGGAAAGCGGCCAAATCCTCCGCGGGGCAGGAGGCCTCCAGTGAGCACGCCGCGTTCAGGTCGGGCAGCAGTACCTTGCGCGTGGGGTTCAGGATGCAGGCGGTTTCCGCCATGAAATGCACGCCGCAGAACACAATCACATCACACTCCGTCTTCTGCGCGGCGCGGGCCAGCGCAAGGGAATCGCCCACGAAGTCCGCAATGTCCTGAATCTCGGGGCGCTGATAGCTGTGGGCAAGGATGACGGCGTTGCGCTCTTTCTTGAGGCGCAGAATCTCGGCTGCTAAATCCGTTTCAGGCATGCGCAAATCCTACCACGATGCAGGGAATCGGTCAAGGCCATTCAGAACGGCAAATCGCCTGCGGGGGGCTGCCAAGAGCCGGCAGGCGTTTCTTCCGGTGCGTCCTCGCTCTCGCCCGTCCATGTGGAGGTGCGGTTGGCATCCGTGTCCACTACGGGAGCTCCGGCGGTCGGCTCGTAGTCGGCGGGGGTGTCGGCTTTGGGGGTGTCCTTCGGTTCGGCTTTCGGGGCAATGAGCTTGCCCTTGCGCGCCTTGGGGGCGGGCTGATCCGGTGTGACCTCAAAATCGCTCATGTCCACCATGTCATCCAGCCCGAAGGCATAGCGGGCCAAATCGGGCAGGCGGTCCTTCACCAGCGTGTTGACGGGGAATCGCATTTGCCCCTCGGGTGTGCGCAGGGTAATCTTCTTGCCCTCCAGCCGGTGAATCACCGCATTGCGGTACAACTTGCCCGTCGTCGTCGTCGCATCGCCGATAGGCATGCCGGGCAGCAGCCCCTTGGCTACGCTGCGGGAGGCTTTGTCCTCCTGCCGAATTTCATGCTGTACGGCCAACACCTGCTCGTGCCCTGTTTCTACAGTGCGTTTCTTCTCCTCGATTTGCCGCTTCAGCTCCTCGTGCTTGCGGACGAGGGCGGACAGACGCTTGCGCATGTGCAGCTGCTCATCCGCATGATAGGCGGGGGTCTGCAAGGCTTCGCGCTCTTTGCAAAGCTCGATATTCTCCTGCGCGGCCAGTTCCATGGGGCCGGGGACGCGGTATTGGGAAAGCTCTTTGTTCAGGTACCAGCAACCGCCGCCCAGCGCACCCGCCAGCAGCAGCACCAGCAGCGTATCCAGCACCACACCCGCCACGGCACCTTTCTTGCTGTCGGCGGCCTCGGCTGTCTCCGGCGTTGTCGCGGGAGCCTCCGTTGCTTCTTCGTCGGCATCGGCAGCGGGGGCTTCGGCGGGCTCGTTGGCCCCCGTCTCTACCGTGGGTGCTTCTGCCGTCGTCGGCTCGGTTTTCACTTCTTCCGACTCGGGGCTAAGCACGTTTTTCTCCTCCGTTTCGGGCTTATCTGTTGCGGGGTCGGTGCTCATCACAGTTTGCGGTTGGTGATTTCGTTCTGCATCATGCGGAAGGAGGCGCGGAACGCATCCAGCCGGTCGCGCAGCTCAATGACGCGCAGCCGCATGTCCGTCTCCTTGCGGGAAAGGTCCTCTAGTTCGCGAATGGCGGCGGCGATATCCGCCTCCTTGGCTGCGATTTGGTCCTGCAAATCAGGAATATCTTCTCCCGCCTGTTCGATGAGCCCCTGCATGTGGGCAATCTCCTGCCGCAGCTCGGCATTCTGCTCGTGAATGGCCCGGAGCTGTTCCGGGTCAGTCGTCTTGGGGGCGCAGCCGACAAGCGCCGTCAGCGCCAAAGCTGCAAGGGAAAGAGAGAGGCTTTTCACGCTCTCCATCTTCGCGCATCCCGCGCGCGGCGTCAAGTAGGATTTGTGTCAAGAGACCCGGCTTGCCATATTCGCGCGAGTCGCAGCACGGCTTCATCCGTTTCGGCTGCGCGGGCGGCAAAATCCGCCGCTGTCCACCATGCTAAATCGATGGACTCCTCCGAGATAGCGTAGCGCTCGTGCGGAGCCTGTAGCAGGTAGCGGATATCGTAGTGCAGGTGCTCGCCCTCGTTCTTGCGCGGGTTCGGCGGGATGCGGTGGATATCCACATCCATGATTTCGCCGTCGAGCACGCGGATGCCCCCGATGCCGCTCTCTTCTGTCGCTTCGCGCAGTGCCGTGCGCAGCACATCCGGATCGCCGTCTGCGTGTCCGCCTGTCTGCATCCATCGCTTCAGGTTGCGGTGCAGCGTCAGCAGCGCTTTGTCGCCCGCAGGATTCAGCAGCCAGGCAGAGCCGGTGATGTGTCCCGCCTCGTGGCTGCGGCAAAAACAATCGGGTGTGTCGGCCACAAATCGTAAAACCTCCTCCGCCACTGTTGCGCGCGCAGGGCAGCGGTCGATATAGCGCAACAGCGCCTCGCAAAGCGGGGCCCGTTCATCCGTCGGCAGGGAAATCATGGGCCTATTTTAGGGAAGAGCCGGATAAATTGCAAGACCCGACAAATGAGGATTTGTCGGGATTTACTAGGTACTATGTACTAGGTACTATTTA
>JAKSOV010000091.1 GCA_024405415.1 Akkermansia sp. | reverse complement strand
TAAATAGTACCTAGTACATAGTACCTAGTAAATCCCGACAAATTCTCATTTGTCAAATCTCCGACATTCAGTTGACTGCCCCTCACGTTTCGTGTAGAATCCCCGCATGAGCAGCACCTACACCGCTCCCGCCAAGATTAACCTTTCCCTGCGAGTGTCCTCCAAGCTGCGCGAGGACGGCTATCACAATGTGGATATTCTGATGGCCCCGCTGGACCTGTGCGACACGCTGGATTTCCACAACTCCCGCACGACCACGCTGCTCTGCGATACCCCCGGCGTGCCGACGGATGAGAGCAATCTCGTCTTTAAAGCCGTGCGCGAATTCGAGAAAGCCTATGGCCGCAAGGCCAAGCAGCGCATCACCCTCACAAAGAAGGTGCCCCATGGCGCCGGCCTGGGCGGAGGCTCGGCGGATGCGGCCGTCACGCTGCGCGCGCTCAACGAGATTTTGGGCACCAACTACGATGACGCCGAGCTGGGCGCCATGGCCGCCGCGCTCGGCAGCGATGTCAACTTCTTCCTCAACCCCGTTATCAGCCGCTGCACGGGTCGCGGCGAAATCGTGACGCCCGTGCCCGAGCTGGCCGCGTGGACCAGCCCTATCGTGCTGCTCAAGCCCGCCTTCGGCGTGTCCACCCCCTCTGCCTACAAGGCGCTCACCTGCTCCCGCCGCCATAAGAGCGTGAGCTACGGCGCGCAGAAGGTGGATGATATTACGCTGGTGAACGACCTCGAGCGCCCCGTGTTCGCCAAGTTCCCCGTGCTGGGTATGATGAAGATGTGGGCCTTGCAGCAGGAAGGCGTGCGCGCCGCGATGATGAGCGGCAGCGGCTCCACCATCTTTGCTCTCACCGAGACGCCCGAACAGGCGCAGGCGATTGCCGCCGCGGCCAAGGCGCTCTATGGCGATAGCCTCTTCACCTACTGCGGCACGGTCAATCCCCAATGATACCGACGGGCAGTGATGACGCGCTCAACCGCCGTATTCTCGCCGTGGCGGAGGATGCGGTCGCGGGTTTCCACGAGCACCCTTTTGCCGCCATTGCCGAGCGATGCGGGGTGGCGGAGGACTGTGTGCGCGAACGTCTGCTCGCCATGCTGCGCGCAGGCACCGTCCGCCGCGTGCGTCAGACTCTGCTCTCCACGGACCTCGCAGAGGGCGCGCTGGTGGCCTGGAAGCTGCCGGAGGAGAAGCTTGATGCCGCCTACGATTGGTTGCTGCAACACGACCCCTTCACTGGGCATATCGTCATTCGCCGCAGCGAGGATGCAAGCGCTGCGGGCGCGGACTATCGCCTGTGGACAACCGTGAAAGTGCCGCGCGGCTACAGCTCCGTGGCGCAGCATCTCGCGCTGCTCGGGGGTCGCATCGGCGCGCTTGACGCCGTGCCGCTGCCCGTGGTCGGCATGTTTACACTGAGCGTGGGCCACATCCGCCGTGCCCACCTGAGCCCCGGAGACCGTACGGAAAAGGCACCGGCCATGCAGCGCCCGCAGCAGCCTGTACTGAACGAGGAGGAGTGGCGCGTGCTGCTCAGCCTGAAGGAGAGTTTGCGCGAGGATGAGTTTGTTCCTTGCCCGTGGTCGGGCCGCGCCGCCGCGCTCGGCATGAGCACGGAGCGCTATTGCGCCGTGGCCGCTGCGCTGGATGCGCGCCGCGTCATCGGCCGTTTCGCCGCCTTTCTCGACCACCGCGGACCCGCCGACCGCCACGCGGGCACGGGCGCGGCAGGGCTTTTCCATTGGACCGTGCCCGCAGGCATGGAGGAGCGCGCGGGCGCGGAGGTGGGCCGCCACCTCTGCATGACCCACTGCTACTGGCGCAGCGGCGGAGAAAAAACATTCCGCGGCGCGCAAATCATGGGCGTGACCCACGCACCCACGATGGAAGAAGTCCGCGCTCACAAGGCCGCCATCGACGCCCATCTGGCGCAAGCGGGCATTCCCGTGCTGCACACGGCCGTCTTCCGCAGCGAGCGAGCGGAGATTCGTCCCTCGGAAATCGACCCGGTGCGCTACGCAGCATGGCTGCAAGAGATAACCCACGCATGAGCGCGATTGATTTCAGCACTTTTCCCCTGTATCTGGCACCCATGGCGGGTGTTACGGATCCGATTTTCCGCACGCTTTGCAAGGAAGAGGGCGCGGATGTGATGGAGACGGAGTTTGTCTCCTCGGAAGGCGTGTTGCAGGCGTGGGAGCGCAACCGCCGCTATGCCGCCTTCGAGGAGCGCCACCGCCCGCTGGGTATCCAGCTTTTCGGCAGTGACCCCGCCCACATGGCCGCCGCCGCCCGCCGCCTGTATGATGCTCTGCACCCCGACTTCCTCGACATCAACGCGGGCTGCCCCGTGCCGAAAGTGGTCGGCAAGAACGGCGGCTCCTCCCTGCTCAAAGACCTGCCGCTGCTGCAACGCATTGCGGAGGCTATGGTGAAAGAGTTTGCCGCAGACGGCGTGCCTGTCACCACGAAGATTCGCATCGGCTGGGATGCGGAGCATATTTGCGCGCTCGAGGCCGCCAAACGGCTGGAGGACGCAGGCATCGCCGCGCTCACCATCCACGGCCGCACCCGCTCACAGCAATACAGCGGGCGGGCGGATTGGAGCATCATCGACGCTTGTGCCCGCGCCGTTTCCATCCCCGTCATCGGCAACGGCGATATCGCCACGCCGCAGGATGTGCAGCGCGCCCGCGAGACGACCGCCGTGAGCGGCATCATGATCGGCCGCGCCGCGATGACGGCCCCGTGGCTCTTCCGCCAAGCCAAGCATTACCTCGCCACGGGGGAGATTCTGCCCGCGCCAACTGCCGCGGAGCGCGTGGCCTTCATGCTGCGCCACGCCCGCATGGCGGTGGAGAGCGAGCACTACGGCAACGAGCTTCTCACCCTGCGCGCCATGCGCTCCCGCCTGTTGGCCTATGCCAAGGGCATCCCCGGCAGCAAGGCCCTGCGCCCGCAGCTGGCCCGCGTCTCCTCCCTCGCAGAATTGGAAGATATCCTCACTCAGCTTCCCCTGTCGGGGAGCTAAGTGAAAAAGTTGGAAGTTGGAGGTTGGAAGTACTGAGTTAGGCTCGCTCCTGTCTTCGCCTCCGGCTACGCCGAGGCGGGGCGCTCGCAGGTGAAAATCGCAACGCAAAGCGCGTGCTGCGGCTTTTAGTTTAAGCAATCGCTTGCGCTCTGCGTTGTGTCAAACCCGGCTGCGTCTTTGTCACGGCGTAGCCGAAGGCGAAGACGGAAGCCGCACGAATTCCAAAACCTCCAACCTCCAACCTCCAACTTCCAACTTTCCTGCAATCCGCTTCGCGCTTGCATCCGCGCGCACGGTCTGCTACACTCGGGGCGTACCATGGTCACTACCGAATATCCTTACGGGGAGGAGTTCCCCATCATCAAGATTGAAACGAAACTCTGCACGGCCGAGATTTCGCTCTACGGCGCGCAGGTGTTGCGCTGGGCCCCCGCAGGGCAGCAGCCCGTCATCTACATGAGCCCCAAGGCGGTCTTCCGCAAGGGCAAGGCGCTGCGCGGCGGCATTCCGCTGTGCTGGCCGTGGTTCGGCAAAAACACGGAGGATGCCTCTCTGCCCTCGCACGGCGTAGCCCGCATCAGCACATGGCAGGTCGGCTCCTGCGAGGAAGGCGAGGACGGGCGCGTGCGCGTGCTGCTGGTGCTGCCGCCCGAGCAGGAGCTGATGCCCAGCGGCGCCGTAGCCATGGAAATCGGCGATGAGCTGACCATCAGCTTGCTGACCATGGATGTGCCCCGCACCATGCCTTTCTCCGCTGCCATGCACACCTATTTTGCCGTGAGCGACTACGAACAGGTGGCTCTCACGGGGCTGGAGGAATGCGCCTTCACCGAGTTTGCGGACGACGCCGTGCCGCACCCCGAGGACCCGCTGATTCCCCTCGGCCACATTGACCGCATTTATCACCCCGTGCCCGAAAATGCCGAGCTGACCATCCACGACCCCGCATGGAAGCGCAGCATCCGCATCTGCCGCGCGGCCTCGAACTCTGCCGTCGTGTGGAACCCCGGTGCCGCGCTGGCGGCGACCATGGGCGACCTCGGCGCGGGGGAAGAGCGCGGCTTCCTCGCCGTGGAGACGACTGTTGTGCCCGCCGAAAACTGCATGCTGCGCTGCGGCGAGAAACATGAGCTGACGACGCGTATCCAAGTGATCCCCATCGACTGATGCTGCGCTGGCTGTTCAGATGCGTGCTCAAGCTGCTCATGCTGCCCCTCGCGTTGGCGGCGGCGGTGCTGCTCATTACGGCAGCGCTGGAGCTTTGCACCGATGCGCTGGCCGCAGGGCATTGCCATGCCGCGGTGTCGGAGTGCCGCCAAGGCGACGTGGCGGTGGTGCTGGGCTGTTCCCCCACGGTGAAGGGACTGCCGAATAAGTACTTCACCGGGCGCATGGACGCCGCCGCCGAGCTCTGGAAGAGCGGCCGTATCCGCTGCCTCATCGTCTCGGGTGACAACCGAGAGAAGTATTATAACGAACCGCTCTACATGACCCGCGCGCTCGTCTCCCGCGGCGTGCCCGAGGATAAAATTGTCCGAGACCACGCGGGGCTGCGCACCTATGATTCCGTGGTGCGCGCACAACGCATTTTCGGAGCCGACAAGATGACCTTCATCAGCCAACCCGACCACGTAGAACGCGCCGTGGCCATGGCGCGGTTCATGGGCATGGATGCCGAGGGACTGGAGGCTCCGGACCGCATTGTGCGCCGCTCCGTACGCCTGAAACAGTGGCTGCGGGAACGCGCCGCACGCGCGGCTATGCTGCTGGATTTGCTGACCCACCACCGCCCGCATCACCTTGGCGCGCCGGTGAAGCTGCCGCAATAATTTTTCGTTTTTCTCCTGACTATGCACGCGCTTGTTACCTGCACCGCCATGGCGGGCTTAGCCGAGTGGGTCTGCACCCCCGGTGAGCTGACTCCGCCGCTGTACCGCACGCTGGCTTCCTGCCCGCTTATTCATCGCTGGGCGGTGAGCGAGGCTGCCACTGCCGCGCATTTCGCGCTCGGGCGCATGCAAGCCACGGGGCGCCCCGTAGCCGTGGTGGCAGGGAGCGGTGCGGATGCTGCCGCTATGCTGCCCGCCGTGGCGGAAGCCTATTACCAACGCCGCCCGCTGCTGGTGCTCACCTTGGAAAACAACCGCAGCGAGGGCGGCACTGCCGCCGAGACGGAGACAGACAACCTCTTCGGCCTCTTCGCTCCCACCCGCACGCTGGAGCTGCCCTGCCCGGTGTCCGACCTGCCCGACCTCTCCGGCTGGGCGCGGGAGGGTTTCCCGATGCACCTGCGCCTGCGCTTCGACCCCGAAAGCGTGCGCAGTCAAGGCGATTTCAGCGCGCTGCAAATAGGGGACGCCCCCGCCGCGCCCTCCTTCCGCGGCTCGCTGGTGACGCTCTCGCAAATGCTGCGCTTCCGCGCGGTAGAGGGGCTGGTGCTCATTCTCGGTGCGCTCGAACCCTCGGAGCAGGAACCCGTGCTTTGGCTGGCGCAGACGCTGCGCGTGCCCGTCCTGGCGGATGCCGCCAGCGGCTTGCGTGAGGAGTTGGCGCCCTATCTGCTGCACGATGCGGCGGCGCTGCTTCGCGCCTGCCCGCCGCGCTTTGTGCTGCGCGTGGGCGAGGTGCCTACGGACCCCTTCTGGCGCGCGCTGGAGGACATGCCCGAGACGGAGGTCTTTTCCGTAACGCGAACGGGCTTCTCGGGCCTGACGCGCAAGAGCACGGTCATTGAAGGCGACCCGGAACAAATCATGAAAGCGCTGGGCGATGTGCCCACTATCGGGGATACGGAGCGGCTGCTGCCCCGCGCCCGCCACAATGCGGGGCGCACGGAGGAGTCTATTCTCTCCGCTCCCGAATCGGCGGAGGCGCTGGTGCGCGCGCTGTCTCACTACGCTTCTCTGGCGGAGGTCATCTGCCTCGGCAGCCCCACGGTCACGGAGCTGTGGAACCGCTGCGCGCAGACACAGGTGAGCACGCTCTATCTGCGAGACCTCGCCGTCCGCAGCACGCGTGGCTCGCTGGCAACCTTCCTCGGCAACGCGGCGGATGCCCCCACCGCGCTCTGTCTGCTGGGCGACCTGACGGCGCTGCATGATGCCATGGCACCCGCCCTGCTTTTGCCTGAGCTGCCCATGGGGCGCCGCATCATCGCCGTGCTCAACAACGGCGGTGCGGGCCGCGCCGCGCTCGAAAGCGCGGAGGACACGGAGTGGGAACGCCTGATGGTGCAGCCGCCCGTGCTGCCGCCCGCTGAGCTGGCCCGCCTGTGGGGAGCGGAGTACTACGCCGTACACAGCGAAGCCGACCTCGAGGTGCTGGATACCGCGGAGGAGGGCACCACCATTCTGCTGGAGCTGCTCCCCGAGTGAGACAGACAAAGGGGGATTTGTAGATTTACTATGTACTAGGTACTATGTACTATTTT
>JAKSOV010000090.1 GCA_024405415.1 Akkermansia sp. | reverse complement strand
TGATAAATAGTACCTAGTACATAGTACCTAGTAAATCCCGACAAACTGCTCATTTGTCAAGCCACCCCTATCCTCATGCGTCCAGGCCGAACAGGCTCTTGTAGCTCTGCAGGGCGTAGGAGTCCGTCATGCCGGACACATAGTCGATAACGTGCAAAAAGCGCGTCTGCTTCTCCGCTGCGGTGGTCGCATCCGCATGCAACACGGCGCCTATCTTGCGGCCGAGGTTGCTCTTGGGGTTCTCTACCCACTCCAGGAACAACTCCATCAGGCGGCTGATGATGTTGTAGCCCGTGATTTCCACCTTCACCACGCTCTCGTGGCGGTAGATGCGCTGCACGGAATAGTCCTTCACCACCTCGTAGCGCGGCGCGAGGGAGGAGACCTCCGTCAGGCTCTGCATCAGGCGGCCGTGCATCATGTCGTCATAGCGTTGGTCCAGCGTCTCCGTCAGCGCGCGGATGCAGCGGCCCACGGCCACCGCGCGGATGAAACGGATGGCAGCGGTTTCGCCGTGCGCCTCGCGCTCCTCCTCCGCGTGATCGAGGGTCTTGGTCTCCAGCGCCGCGAGCAGGCCGAGCCGACCGCGGGCCTCGTCATAGCTGATAATGCGGGACACGAACGCATCCTCAATGTCGGCGATGAGATAGCTGATATCGTCCGCCGCCTCCATGAGAAAGGCGAGCGGGTGGCGCGCCCAGACATCTCGTGCAAGCGGTTGCAGCCCGCAGCTCTCCGCCACGCGGGCAAAAATCTCCTTCTCCCCCTCGTTGATGCCGAACTTGTGGTAGAACGCATCCTGCTGCGAGCTGCGCGTGCAGGGGTATTTGGTGAACGAGCCGAGAGTGGCGACCGTCAAATCCAACCCGCAGCCGCGGATGGGATCGCAAGTGCGGGTGAGCAAACGAAAGCCCTGCGCATTGCCCTCGAAGGCGAAGCCTGCGAACTCCGTGCCCTCCAGCGCATTCTCAATAGCTTTCTCACCCGAGTGGCCGAAGGGCGGGTTGCCGATGTCGTGCGCCAAGCAGGCCGTTGCCACGATATCCTTCATCTCCGCCAGCGGCAAAGCCTCCGTCGCGGCAACGCCCTCGTGCTTGCGGATGATGTCCGCGAGATACATGGCGAGCGTACCGCCCACGTTGGCCACCTCCAGGCTATGCGTCAGGCGCGTGCGCACATAGTCATTGCGGCCCAGCGGGAACACTTGTGTCTTGTCCTGCAAGCGGCGGAACGCGCCCGAGTAGAGCACGCGCCCGTAGTCCTGGTTAAAGCGCGTGCGGTCATGGCGCTCATAATTATTGCCGCTCAGGCGCTCGTTGCACAACAGTTGTTCCCATTGCATAGGTGCATTCTACCACACGTTCCACCCGCGCGCCAAGGGATTTTTGCAGCGTCTGCGCAGGGGGAAAGCCATTCGACAAATGGGGATTTGTAGATTTACTATGTACTAGGTACTATGTACTATTTTTGAATAGAGTGCGGCTGTCGCCGCAAGGATGGAAAACCCGTTCTGACGCTTGCGTCAGAACGGGTTCGTTATCTCGCGGCGTCCCTGTCACGGCGTAGCCGTAGGCGAAGACGGAAGCCGCCGAACTTGATAAATAGTACCTAGTAAATCCCGACAAATCCTCATTTACCTTTCAGAGGAAATGCATTCTCCAGCCGTTCTATCTCGGGTATTTCTCCGGCGGGGAGGTAAACCTCGATAATATCAAAGCGGACGGGGACGGGTCTGTTGAGGAGGCGGAGCCAGTTGTTCGCGCCATGGCGCAATAATTCGCGCTTCCGGCGGTTTACATGGCGGGCAGGCGCACCGCCGCGGGTGCCGAGGGCGCTCTTCACTTCGGTGATGACGAGAGCATCTCCCTCTCGGGAGACGATATCCAGCTCCCCGCTGCGTCCCCAGCGCCAATTGGTGCGGAGAATGCGGTATCCCTGCGCGCGCAGCCATGAGGCGGCCACACGCTCCGCATAGCGGCCGAAGCGGCGTGGCGGCGGCAGTTCCCGCGGCCCCCACGGCACTCGGAGGCGGTGCAGCACGCGCAGATAGGCTAAGACCTGCTCCGCAAGCTCTCCCTTCACTTCGTATCCTTTTTAGGCGTGGTGCGCTTGCGCGTCGTGCCGCTCTTCGCAGCTGTCTTGCGAGTCGCTTTCTTTTTGGGCTCAACGGGCTTCTCTTCCTCGGCGAAGGCGATGCGGTCGGTGCCTTCGGGGCGGACGGCGCGGGAGGAGTGCCCCGCGATGAGGTCGCCGCGGAGAATGGCCTCCGCAATGGGGTCTTCCAGCAGGTGCTCGATGGCGCGGCGCATGGGACGCGCGCCGTACTGCGGGTCGTAGCCCTTGTCCACCAGCATGCCGACCACCTCCGGGGAGAGGGTGAGCTGAATCTGCTTGTTGTCCGCAAGGCGGCGGATGAGCTTTTGGGCTTCCAGCTTCACAATCTGCTCCAAATCGGCGCGCTCCAGCATGCGGAAGACGACCAGCTCATCGAAGCGGTTGATGAACTCGGGGCGGAAGTGCTTTTTGGCCGCTTCCGTAATCTTCTCGCGCATGGTGTCGTAGTCCGCCTCCGCACGGTCGATGGCGCCGAAGCCCATCGTGCCCTGTCGGGACGCCTGCTCCGCACCCACGTTGGAGGTGAGGATGATGATGGTGTTGCTGAAGCTGACCTTGCGGCCCATGGAATCCGTGACGGAGCCGTCCTCGAGAATCTGCAGCAGCAGGTTCATCACATCGGGGTGGGCTTTCTCCACCTCGTCGAAGAGGATGACGGCGTAGGGGCGGCGGCGCACCTGCTCCGTGAGCTGCCCGCCGTCATCGTGCCCCACGTATCCGGGAGGCGCGCCGATGAGTCGGCTCGTGGAGAATTTCTCCATGTACTCGCTCATATCCACCTGAATGAGCGCATCCGCCGTGCCGAACATGATTTCCGCGAGGTTGCGGGCGAGGTAGGTCTTGCCCACGCCCGTGGGGCCCATGAAGAGGAAGGAGCCGATGGGGCGGCGTGGGTCTTTGATGTCCGCGCGGCTGCGGCGCAGGGCGCGGGAGATGGCGGAACAGGCGATATCCTGCCCGATGACCTTGCTCTTCAGCTCGTCCTCCATGTGGAGGAGCTTTTCGGTTTCCTTCTCCTCCATGCGGGAGAGCGGGATGCCCGTCCACTTGGAGATAACGGCCATGATGTCGTCCTCCGTCACCTCGGAAACCTCGCTGTTCATGGTGCGCTTCCACGTCTCGACGGTCTCGGTGAGCTGCTCGCGGAGCTGCTTGCCCTCATCACGCAGGGCGGCGGCGCGCTCGAAATCCTGCGCGGAGACGGCGGCCTCCTTCTCGGCGGCCAGTCGGTCGCACTTCTGCTGCATCTCCTTGATGGAGGAGGGCCGCGTCATGCGCGCCACGCAGAGACGGGAACCCGCTTCATCCATCACGTCGATGGCCTTGTCGGGCAGGAAACGCCCCGTGAGGTAACGCTTGGAAAGGTTGACGGCGGCACGCAGAGCCTTGTCCGTGTAGCGGACGTGGTGGTGCTCCTCGTAGCGCGGGGCAATGCCTTTCAGGATGAGGTAGGAATCCTCCGTGGAGGGCTCGCCGACCTGCACCTGCTGGAAGCGCCGTTCGAAGGCGGCATCCTTCTCGATGTGCTTGCGGTACTCGTTGAGCGTGGTGGCGCCGATGGCCTGCATCTCGCCGCGGGAGAGGGCGGGCTTGATGATGTTGGACGCATCCATCGCGCCCTCCGCCGAGCCCGCACCCATGAGGGTGTGCATCTCATCGATGAAGAGCACGATGTTCTTCTCCTTGCGGATTTCGTCCATCACGGCTTTCAGACGCTCCTCGAACTGGCCGCGGTACTTGGTGCCCGCCACCATGAGGGCGAGGTCCAGCGAGATGATGCGGCGACCGAGCAGGAACTCCGGCACATCGCCCGCCACGATGAGCTGCGCGAGCCCTTCGACGATGGCGGTCTTGCCCACGCCCGCTTCGCCGAGCAGCACGGGGTTGTTCTTGGTGCGGCGGCAAAGGATTTGGATGACGCGCTCAATCTCCGCACGGCGACCGATGACGGGATCCAGCTCGCCCTTGGCAGCGCGGGCGGTGAGGTCACGACCGAAGGCCTGCAAGGCGGGGGTGCGGGAACGTTCAAAGGAGCCGCCCACGCCCGTGTTGCCGCTGCCCGCGGTCTGGTGGTGCAGGAAATCGTTGACATCCTCTTCCTCCTCTTCATCACCGCGGCGGGGCTCGCCTTGCGGCTCGTTGGAAGAGGGGGCATCATCCACCTCAAACTTGGGGTCAATCTCGGCCAGCACGCCTTTGCGGGCCTCGTCGTAGCTCAGTCCGGCGGAGGCGAGCGCATGGCGAGCGAGGCCATCCTCATCGCGGAGGATGGCGAGCAGGATGTGCTCCGTTCCGACGTAGGAGTGGCGCAGGGCCTTGGCCTCCTGCCCCGCCATTTCCAGCAGACGGCGCACGCGGGGGGTGAAGGGCAGCGAGCCGCTGCCGCCCGAGGCCGTGCCGGGCACCATGCTCTGCTCAATCTGCGCAGCGAGCTTGTCAATCTGCACGCCCGCGTTTTCCATGACGCTGACGGCCACACCCTGACCGAGCTTCAGCAGACCGAGCAGCACATGCTCGGCACCGATGTAGTTGTGGCGGAAGCGGTCGGCCTCGCGGCGGGCGAGGTTCATGACTTGTTGGGCGCGGGGGGTAAAGTTATTCATGGGTTATGCGTAGATGGGGGTGAAGTGATGCGGGGTGGCGGAGAGGAAGCGGCGCACGGCGTCGGCGCGCTGCTGAGGTTGGGCGTCCTCTTCAGCCTCGGTTGCGAGGGCGGTCTCCACGGACAGACGGCGGCACAGTTCGCGCAATTCAGCCACGGCGGCATCCGCCCCGCTCTCCCACTCCAAGTGGCCGAGAACAGTGGCGAGGCGCAGCACGGAACAGGTGTCTCGCAGCTCCTTGAGGCTGAGGCGGCGGGCGTAGCGCAGCAGGCCGTAGGCGCGCCCGATGCAGTCTTGCAGGCGGTCGGCGCTGTTGTCTTGGAGCTTGCGGCGCACCTGAAGCTCGCGCTCGCAAAGGCGCTTCATCACGCTGTCGAAGTAGTCCGTCAGCTCCCCGGCGCTGCCCTGCGGCCCGGGGATGGAGAAAAAGACGTAGGTGTTGCCCGTGTCGTCCTGCCCGTCCGCGTAATAGGGGGAGATGTTGATGTGCAGCTTCTCCGCCGCGCGGGTGACTTGCGTCATCATGCCCGCCATGGTGAGCGCGGGCAGGTGCAGCACTTGGTAGAGCTGGAGACCGTCGCCCGCCTCGCCGGGCAGGCTGGTGAGGTAACCGAAGGCGGGGTCGTGCGCCACGGAGAGCTGTGCGGACAGCCGTTCGCCCAGCGCCAACAGGTCCTCGGCCACGGCGGCACAGGCCGAGCCGCAGCGGAAGCTGTGGACCACGAGATGTTCCTCCTCATTGAGCAGGAACATGGAGCGGCGGTTCTTCGGCAAAATGAGGTGACACCCCTCACCGCGGGCCGCCATGCAGGGAGTGAGCAGCTTGTTAGCCAGCAGGGCGCGGCGGGATTCATAGCTCAGCTCGCTCAGCTCGGCATGCCACGCACCGCGGCACTCGGGCAGAGCTTTCACCACAGGCAACAGTACGGCGGCGGTTTCGGCGCGGTCTTTCGCCGTGCTCCAGCCGGGGAAGGGGTATGAGCGGAGATTGCGGACAAGCCGTCCGATGGTGGCTATCACGATATCATCCCCCGCGCGGCGGGTGCTCGCCCAGGCGGGGCGGCTCATCAGCGTATCTGCGAGGTTCATGCGCGGGCGTCGGGGTTAAGGTTGCGGAGGCGGTCGCGCAGGGCGGCCGCGGTTTCGTAGTCCTCGCGGGCGACGGCGGCGCGCAGCTGTTCCTCCAGCTCGCGGCGCTCATCCGCAGGGGCGGCAGGCTCGCTGCCGTCGTCGGCGGGGGACATCTGCGGCTCCAGCTCGCGGGCAAAGACGGTGTAGCAGTCGGAGCAGCCGAGGCGGCCCGTCTTGCGGTAGGTCTCCAGCGGGAACCCGCAGGCGGGGCAATGCGTCAGCACATCGCAGTTTTCCTGCGGCGCCTCCTTGCCCTCCGTCAGCTCGCGGACGATTTTATCCACGCGCTCCTTGAAGGCCTCGGGGAAGAATTTTTCGGAAAACGTAAGCGCCTGCGGGTCGAAGAGGCCCTTCTTGCGGGCGCACTCCTCGCACAGAACAAGGTCGGTGACCTGTCCGTTAACGATTTGCGTGAGGAACATCGTGGCACGCTTCCCGCAGATTTGGCACTTTTTCACGCACGCGAGTGTACACCTGCCGCGGAACATTTTCCAGCGTCCCCCGCGTCTTATTGTGTCAGCAATGATAAGGAAAAATTGAGGAGTTGCTGAATAAATATCCTCTGCCCGATAAATGAGGATTTGTCGGGATTTACCAGGTACTATGTACTAGGTACTATTTATCAA
>JAKSOV010000009.1 GCA_024405415.1 Akkermansia sp. | reverse complement strand
AGGCCCGCTCCGTCGAGTTCGCCAAGAAATTCGGCGTGGTGTTCGAGGTCCGCAACTCCATGAACACAAACCCCGGTACCATCGTGCAAGAAGAAAACTCCGCCATGGAGAGCCTCGCCGTCCGCGGCGTCTCCATCGAACGCAACCAAGCCCGCGTCACTATCTCCCGCATCACGGCTCCCGTGCCGTACACCGCGCTCATCCTCACCGCTCTGGCCGAGGCTGAAATCAACGTGGATATGATTGTCGCCAACACCGCCCACGACGGCATGGCCCGCCAGTCCTTCACCATGAACATGAACGACCTCGGCAAGGCTCAGTCCGCGCTCAAGAAGCTGCTGCCGCAGCTGGGTGAAAAGGCCTACATCGACACCGATTCCGGCCTTGCTAAGCTCTCCGTGGTGGGTGTGGGTATGCGCTCCAACGCGGGTGTGGCCGCCACCGTGTTCCGCGCCCTCGCGGATGCGGGCATCGCCACGGGCATGATTGCCACCTCCGAAATCCGTATCTCCACCACGGTGGACGCCGCGGATATCGAGCAGGCCGCCCGCGTGGTGCACGCCGCCTTCCATCTTGACCAGCCTGCCGCCTGAGTCGCAGAAACGCGAATCTGCCGAGCATGAGCGAGCAGCCTGAGCAGCCGGAAACCGCCGCGGATTTTCATGCGGCGGCTCCTGTGGATATTCCCCCCGCCTCTTCCGCTGCGGCGGCGGAGGAATTGGAGTTCAAACCCGCTGTGGTCTACACGGCCGCGGGCCTCTTGGCTTGTGCTGCTCTCGGGCTGTTGGCATCCTTCTATTGGCTGGGGCATCGGCAGGGCTACGCTGCCGGTATTGCTTCCGAACAGGTGTCGGAGCAGCTCAACCGCACGGCGGCGGAGAATCTCAACCGCTTCCTTCAGCTCAACACGGCCGATGACGCCGAGTTGCAGGCGTTGGCTGCCGCTCCCGATGCCGGCATGGCGTGGATTCGCGATGCCGCCATCCGTCGCGAGGCGCAATGGCAGTTGGCCTGCATCCTGCTTTCCCGCGGCATGGCGGATTCCGCCGAGCCGCTTTTGAGTGCTCTCTTTACCGAGGCTCCGCAGGAGGTGCTGTGGGCACGCCGCGCGGCGGAGACGGGTGATGCGCTTTTGTCCGCCCGCTCGGCTCAGGATGCCGCTGCCTGGTACCGACGCGCCGCAGATGCCTTTGCCGCGCTGAATCGCCCGGCCGAGAACCTCACGGCTTTGGAACACTATTTCGCCGCTCTCGGCGCCACGCCGCAGGGCTTTGCCCGCCCCGAGGCTGCGGAACAGCTCCTGAAAGAGACCGAGAACCGCCCCGAGGCCCGTGCCTTGCGCGCCGCGTTGCGTCTGCATCTCGGTTTGCAGTACCGAGGTCGCGGGGATGAGGCCGCCGCAAGCGCCGCTTTCCGCAGCGTGACGGATACCTTGGCCCCCGGCGGCACTCCCGCCGCCGATTTGAGCGCCGCGGAGCAAATTTGCTGCGGTACCGCTATGGCGGAGCAGGGGCATGCCGATGCTGCTTTGCCGCTGCTGATGCAGGGCGAGACGCAGCTCGGGCACGAGACCACGGATGCCCTGTGGCGCCTCATGGCTCTGCGCCGTGCGGCCTCCGCCCGTATGCTGCAGAGCGGGGATGTCAACGCTGCCCTCGCGCTGCTGAACCGCGCGGAGGGCCTGGCCGAGCACCTGCTGCCCGCTGAACACGCTTTCCATGCCTGCCTTGCGGAACAGCGCGGCTGGCTGCTGCTGCTCTCGCAGGATGAAGAGGCGGCGCTTGCCTCCTTCACCCGCGCTGCGGAAACGCCTTTCGATGCTGTCACGGCCATGCAGGCCATGGAGGGCGCAGGGCGCTGTTTGCTCGCCCTCAATCGCGCGGAGGAGGCTGAACTTGTTTTGCAGCGCTGCGCTGTGCTGCGCGGCAAGCAGGCTCCGTCCGACAAGGCGGGGGCCGGGCGCGTGGCTCTGCTGCTGGCTCAGTCCATGGACCATCGCGGCAAGACAGCTGAGGCCGCAGAGATGTACGGCAAGGCCGCTCAACTGCTGGCCGATGCCGGTGCGGAGGAGGCCGCCAACCTGCTCACCGCCCTGCTGGGGCGAGGCTATGCGCTGGAGCAGCTCCGCCGGTGGGACGAGGGGCGCCAAGTGTGGGAGCGCATCACCCCGCTGGTGAAGGATACGCCCGACCGCCGCGAGGAGGCCCGTACACATCTCAACGAGTGTCGCCGCCACAGTCATCTTCCCTCGGTCGTTTCGCCTCATGACGAACAGGCTACTGCAGAGGCCGCCGCGGCCGATGCCGCCGCAGAGGCGGAGGAAGATGAGGCCGATGACGAAGAATCCGCCGCTGCCGCCCATTAAGTTTTCCCTGTTTCACCCCAATCATAACTTTTTCTGACCTATGGCTATTCACCGCCGCTACAGACCCGCCCACAAAAACACCAGCCATGCGCTGCCGCTGACAGCTATCGGCTGCACCGTTGCCGCCCTGCTGCTCGGTTTCATCTATGTGAAGGGCGAGGATATCCTTACTTATTTCAAGGGCAAGACCGTCATTGTGGCCTCCAACAAGGAGGCGAACGACAACCTGACCCGTCTGCTCGCCGACCTTTCGGGCGACAAAGCACGTCTGCTGGAGCTGGCGGAGAACTCCAAGGTGCGCCTCGGTTGGGTGGAGAATGATGAGACGCGCCGCCAGTTCCGCTGGTTCCTCATGTCCCGCCTGGTGGACAAGGGGCAGTGGGAGGAAGCCGTGCGCATCCTGCCCGAGGTGGAATCCCTTGCCCCCGTGGAGGGCCTAGACCGCTTGGCGGAGGCCGCCGGCAATCACAACGACTATGAGCTGCAGCTGCGCCTTGACCGCGAGCTGCAAGACAAGCTCGTGGACATGCCCGACCGCACGGACTTGCTCCTGCGCTCCATCCGCCGCAGTGCCGAAACCTGCATCCGCATGAACCGCACGGATGAGGCCGTGAAGGCGATTGCCCGCCTCGATATCCCCGCCGTGCTCGTGCGCTTGCGCGACCCCGACCTCGCCCGTGAGGCCGCCGCGCTCCAGATGATGCGCGCTGATGTCTGCGTGGTGAAGGAGCCCGTGTTGCAGATGGTGCGCAACATTCTGGAGCAGGCCCGCTGGCCGCTTTGCCCCGCTACCTCCCGCCTCATGATGGAGGAGGTGACAAACACCCTGCGCGACAACGCCAATCTCTCCCAGCCCGCCCTCAAGGAGATTGAGGAAAAGCTGCTCAAGAGCCGCGACTCCATGCTGGAGTACCCCGACCGTGAGCACCGCCTGCCCACCTGCTACAAGCTGCTCGGTGAGCTGCGCTTCCGCCTGAAGGACTACGAGGGCTGCGCGCAGGCCATCTCGCTGGCCACGGCCTTTGCCGAGGGCTACGGCGAGATGAAGCCTGAGACGCGCGTGGAGCTTTGCGCCCTGCGCTTCCGCGCCAACGAGGCGCGCGGCGCCGCCAACGAGGCCATGCAGGACTGCCGCTTCCTCCTCGACCACAGCAAGGACCCCGCTGAGGTGCTGCGCTGCCTCTCCTACCTTGCCCAGCATTCCGAGGGCGAGGAGAAGATTGAGCTGCTGACCCGCTGCTGGGACATGATTCAGGGCAACACGGGCCTTGCTAAGGATGATCCTGACTCCCTTTCCCGCATTGCGCAGGAGCTGGCGGAGTACTATACCGCCAAAGATGATTTCACCAACGCCATCAAGTGGGTGACGGAGTGCAACAAGATGGTGGTGGCCGCTAACCCCGACCTCACGGACGGCGTGGCCTTAAAGAGCCGCTTCCGCCTCGCCATGCTGCACCGCAAGGCGAAGAACGACGGCATTGCCGTGCGCCAGTTCCGCGACATCGTGCGCGATATTGAGCAGCTGGCGGAGGACGACCGCGCCAAGCTGGACAACATCGACAACGCGTTCTACCGCAACGCCGTGCGCGAGATGGCCCGCACCTACCTGCTGATGGGGGACAAGGATCTCGCCCGCAACTGGTGCAAGAAGGCCCGCATCGATATGCCTGAAAAGACCCGCTGAGGGGCTAACCTGCTGCCGCTATGGCTGCCGACAATAATCTGCACAAGAAGAGCCTCATCGCGACGGCGGCCATCTTCTGCTGCCGTTTTACGGGGCTGCTGCGTGAAATCGTCTACACCTCTCTCTTCGGTGCCACGGGCGCGCTGGATGCCTTTTTGACGGCCTTCCGCGTGCCGAACATGCTGCGCGATATGTTCGCGGAGGGCGCTCTCTCCCAGAGCTTCACCAGCGTGATGAGCAAGCAGGAGGAGCAGGCGGGGCGTGAGGCCGCGTGGGCGCTGGCTCACCGCATCTTCTCGCAGCTCGTCTCCCTCATGCTCTGCATCGTGGCGCTCGGCGTGCTCTCGGCGGGGGTGTTCATGCAGGCTCTTTACCCCGAGCGCGCCGCCGTGGTGCTGCAACATCCGGCCGATGCCCCCGTCGTCATGACGGAGACGGCCACCTACGTAGGCTTGCGCGAGAACGCCGACGGGCTGAAAGAAGCCGTCTTTACCGCCGATGCCGCGCTTGAATCCCTGTCGGAGACTACCTGCGTGCGCGTTTCCGCGTTGGAGAAGCTGGAGCAGGGGAGCCGCGTGCGCCTTGGTGACACCCCTGCGGAGGACTCGCTGCCCGCGCTGAAACTCGAAGCCCGCAGCTACATGGGGCTGGCCACCGACCTCTGCCGCATCATCTGGCCCTTCATCCTGCTGGCCTCCGTCTCCGCACTCTGCATGGGCGCGCTCAATGTGTTCGGCATCTTCGGGCTGCCGAACCTCGCCAGCGCGGCCTTCAACCTGACGACCATCGCCCTCGGTCTGCTCATCGGCTGGTTCATCGACCCGCACTACGGGCCGAATGCGCTCTACGGCTTTGCCGTGGCCGTGGTCTTCGGCGGCGCGGCGCAGATTGCCGTGCAGGTGCCCAAGCTCCGCAAGGAGGGCTATCGCCCGCATTGGGACATCGGCCTGCATTGGGAGCGCGGTTGGTTCCGCTTCACAGACCCCTTGGCCCGCAAGGTGTGGTATCTCATGCTGCCGGGCGTCATAGCCAGCGGCATCACGCAGACGAACATTTTTATCAACACCTCCTTTGCGCTCTACCTGCAGCCGGGCTCCGTGACAGCGCTCTCGAGCGCCTTCCACCTCTGGCAGCTGCCCGTGGCGCTCTTCGGTGTGGCGGTGGGTATGGTGGTCCTGCCCTCCGTCTCTCGCATGACGCTCACGCGCGGCAACAGCGAGATTTCCGAGCACCTCGCGCGCGCCCTGCGCTTCGTGGCGCTCTTCGCCGTGCCCTCGGCCGTGTTCCTCTGCTGCTGGAGTATCCCCATCGTCAGCATCTTCTTCCAGCGCGGGCGCTTCGATGAAAGCGCCTCTATTCTCACAGGCACGGTGCTCTCGGCCTACTCGCTCGGTCTGCTGGGCTACGCGGGCATGAAGGTGCTGCAACCCGTGTTCCTTGCGCTGGAGAAGCCATGGGCTCCCGCCTTCCTCGCGTTGCTGGCCTGTGCCACATCCATCGGGCTGAACTATGTGTTCGTGATGGTGCTCGGCATGCCCGCGCCCTATCTGGCGCTCACTACCTCCGTGGTGACCACGCTGAACTTCCTCTTCTACTTCTTCTACCTGCGTCACCTGCTGGGCGGCATGGCGGGCCGTGTGCTCATCCCCGGGCTGCTCCGCATCCTCGCGGCGGGCGCCGTGCTGGCCCTTTTCTGCGGCGGCAGCGCCTACGCGCTCTGCGGCGCGGAGCCGACGGCATGGCTCGGCAACAGCTTCTTCCTGCGCTTCGGTGAGCTGGCCCTCGGCGGTATCCTCGGCGGCGCACTCTACGCTGCTGCGTGCCTCCTCTTCCGCGTGCCCGAGCTGCAACAGCTCGCCGCCCGCTTCCTCCGCCGCGGCAAGCGCGCATGAGACGGAAAAGGAGGATTAAAAAAAGGACGTTTCCTTCGATTTTGGGAAAGTAGCTTGACGGGAACGGGCCGGATTAAGGCACCAGCGCGGAGGAAAATGCCATCTTCGGGCAGTTCAAAGGCGCGTTGACCGAGCAATATGTGCATCAGCAGCTCCTTGCCGAGTACGGGCGTGAACCGTTCTTCCGGCTGGCGGATAAATCACAGGCTGAGATGGATTTCCTGTTGGAAACCAAGCATGGCGTAGTGCCGCTGGAAGCCAAAGGCGAGCTGAACCGACGAGCCAAGAGCCTGCTCAGCTACTGCCGGCGCTTCAAGCCGTCTATACTCGTGCGTAGCTCCATGGGCGAATATGCTCGACATACCTATTCCTACATCGACCGCGACAACATCCCCTGCGCGTGTCCGCTGGTGGATATCCCGCTTTTCGGTATCAGCCGCATTTTGGAGGAAATTGAGGGGTGACCGATAAAAAATGTTGTATGACAAAACTCTCTCTTGTCGCGCGCGGGAGGGGGAGTAGAATGAGGGCAGATGATTTCTTGCGTGTACATTCATAACTGCGTGTTCCGGGCGGAGGCCTGGAGCTGGCGTGGCTATATGGGTTAACACACAGGGAAGCATCCCCCGTGCGGCGCACGGGACGTATCATCAAAAAGAAGATAACACGATACCGCTACGGCTTCCCGATGGGCCGCGGCGGTTTTTTATTTTTCGGACAATTTTCAAACACAATATACACTATGCAACAGATTCAGCTCCGACAGCAATGCCGACGATTGACGGAGGGCGACACCCAGACGCCCATTCGCCTCTTCATGCAGATTTCCGAGCAGAACCCCAACGGTATCCTGCTTGAAAGTACGGAGGTGGACGGCCGATGGGGCCGCTACAGCGTGATTGCGACGGATTTCCTCGCGGAGTTCTCCGTGGCGGACGGCAAGCTGAAGGTGGAGACGCACGATGCCGCCCTCGCCCCCCTCGCGGAGCTGGACGGGCTGCCCTACATGGAGGGCATGCGCGCTGTGATGAAGGCGGTGGACATCGTGCCCGACAATCCTGACATGGCGCCCATCACCCGCGCGCTCTATGGCTACTGGGGCTATGAGATGGCCGCCATCTTCCAGCCCAAGCTGGCACAGACGCTGAAGGTGTCCGATGCGGAGAGCCGCCTTGTCATTGCGGCCACGGTGCTGGTGTTTGACCACGTGTACAACCGCCTCTACCAGCTGAGCATCGGCGAGCCCCGCGACATCGAGAACATGCCGCAGCTGCGCGACAGCCGCCGCAAGCCCTGCAAGGCGGGCGAGACGCTGCGCTGCCCCTCGGAGGAGAACTTCAAGGCGGGTGTGGAGAAGGTGCGCCAAATGCTGCACGACGGCGAGGCGATTCAGGTGGTGGGCTCCACGCAATGCAGCGCGGCGTTTGAGGGCGATACCTTCACGCTCTATCGCCGCATGCGCTCCGTTAACCCCTCTCCCTACATGTTCTACATGCACTTCTCGGACATGGAGCTTTTCGGCGCTTCCCCCGAGGTGATGGTGCGCTGCACGGAGAATCATCTGCTGCTTTCCCCGATTGCGGGCACGCGCCGCCGCGGCCGCACGGAGGAGGAGGACGAGGCTTTTGCCCGCGAGATGACCGCCAGCCCCAAGGAGCGCGCGGAGCACGTGATGCTCGTGGACCTCGGTCGCAACGATCTCGGCCGCGTGGCGGTGGGCGGCAGCGTGAAGGTAGAGCGCCTGATGGATGTGGAGCGCTTTTCTCATGTGATGCACATGACCAGCCGTGTGACGGCGGACCTCGCCCCCGGTATGGACGGCCTCGACCTGCTGGCCAGTGCTTTCCCTGCGGGCACGGTGAGCGGTGCGCCCAAGGTGCGCGCCATGGAGATTATCCACGAGATTGAGGAGGTGCCGCGCGGGCCGTACGCGGGCTGCATCGGCTGGCTCGGCCTCGACAAGGATGCCGTGCACCTCGACACGGGCATCACCATCCGCTCCATGTGGCACCGCAACGGCCGCGTCTACTGGCAGATGGGCGCAGGCCTTGTGTACGACTCCGAGCCCAAGTACGAATGGATGGAATGCCGCAATAAGGGAAGGATTATTGATACTATCCTCGCTGAAGATTGAATTACAAATTACAATTTACAATTTACAAATTATAAAATTCGGCGCTGACGCGCAGGAAAGGAAGAAGAAAAAATGTTCCTGTTTATCGATAACTACGACTCGTTTTCCTACAACATCGTCCAGTATTTCATGCAGACGGGGCGCACGCCCACGGTGTTGACGAATGACAACCCGCGGCTTTTGGAGCTGGCAACTTCTCCCGAGTTGGAGTATGTTGTGCTTTCGCCCGGGCCGAGTAACCCCGAGCATGCAGGCTACTGCCTGGAGTTCCTCGCTCGCCTGCCGCACCACATCCCTGTGTTGGGCGTGTGTCTCGGCCACCAGTGCCTCGGCCACTTCGCCGGCTGCGAGGTGGTGCGCGGGCCGCGCGTGATGCACGGCAAGACCAGCGTGATTGAGCACGACGGCACGGGGCTCTATACGGGCGTTTGCAACCCCATGACCATCGGCCGCTACCACTCCCTCGTGGTGAAGGTGCCCGAGAACCACCCCCTGCTGGAGGTGACCGCCCGCGACGAGGACGGCGAGGTGCAGAGCATGCGCTACAAGGACCGCCCGTGGGTCGGCGTGCAGTATCACCCCGAGAGTATTTTGACGACCGATGGTCTGAAACTCATCGCAAACTTCCCCGACAATATTTAATTCCTTTCTCCCGCGCACGAAGTGCGCCTCTCTTAAAAATCGTACATCGTACATCGTAAATCGTACATTCCTATGACTATTGCACCGATTCTTGATAAGTTGGCTGACGGTATCAATCTGGAGCCGTCCGAGGCCAAGTACGCCATGACCGAACTGATGGACGGCCATCTGTCCCCCGCGCAGGCGGGTGCTCTGCTGCTCACGCTGCGCGCCAAGGGCGAGACGGCGGAGGAGCTGGCCGCTGCCGTGGAGGTCTGCCTTTCCCGCGCCGTTGCCGTGACGGGCATTGAGGGCGAATACATCGACATCGTGGGTACGGGCGGTGACGGTAAGCACAGCTTCAACTGCTCCACCTGCGCTGCGCTCATCCTTGCGGGCATGGGTTATCAGGTGCTCAAGCACGGCAACCGTGCCGTTTCCTCCTCCTCCGGCGCGGCGGATGCGCTGGAGAGCGTGGGCTACCCGCTGGACCTCGCCCCCGAAGGCATCAAGGCCTCGCTGAAGAAGAGCGGTTTTGCGTTCTGCCTCGCGCCGCACTACCACCCCGGCTTCAAGAATATCGTCCCCATCCGCCGCGAGCTGGCCGTGCGCACGCTCTTCAACCTGCTCGGGCCGATGATTAACCCGAGTCGTCCCACGCACATGATGATGGGTGTGGCCAAGGCCGAGATGGTTGAAAAGATTGCGAGTGTGCTTGCGCTGGGCGGCTACCGCCGCGCGCTGGTCATCCACGGCGCGGGCGGCTATGATGAGGCGACCGCCTTCGGCCCCGTGACGGCTGCCCTCATCGAGGAGGGCGAGGTCAAGCCCTTCTCCTTCAACCCCGCGGACTACGGCTTCTCGCCCCCCGCCTCGGAGGACGAGCTGCGCGTGGAAACCCGCGAGGAGGCCGAGGCCGCCGTGCGCTCCGTGCTCTCGGGGCAGGGCAGCAAGGCCATGAACGACATGGTGACCATCAACGTGGCGCTCGCCCTCAGCCTCATGGCCCCCGAGCTGGATATGCAGTCCTGCGTCTCCCGCGCCCGCATGGCCGTGGCGCAAGGCGTGGCCATGAAGGTGATTGCTGCGTGGAGTTAAGCCGAGGCCTGTCAGGAATTACAAATTACAAATTGAAAATTCCGCGCGGCTGCGCCGCGCCTGACTTTCAAATCATACATTCTATGAACTTGCAGCGTTTCATTGATGCCAAGCAGGCGGAGCTGGCGGCGCTGCGGCGCGAGATGCCCGCGCCGCGGGCAGGGGTGCGCCCGGATTTTCTGAAGGCGCTCATGGCTCCGCCCCCCGCGGGCGAACCGCTGCGCGTGATTGCGGAGTTCAAGCGCTCCTCGCCCTCGGCAGGTGTTATCAATGACCGCCTTGACCCTGCGGACGTGGCGCGGCAGTATGCTGCGGGCGGCGCGACCTGCATGAGCGTGCTGACGGAAGAGCAATACTTCACGGGCCATGTGCGCGACCTCCATGCCGCAGCCCCCGCGGGCATCCCGCTGCTGCGCAAGGATTTTATCTTTGACGAGCTGCAGGTGCACCAAACCTTTGCCACCCCCGCGAGCGCGATGCTGCTCATCGTGGCGCTCACGCCCGATGTCGCCCGTCTCCGCGCCCTCCGCGAGCTGGCAGAAACGCAGGGCATCCACGCCGTGGTCGAGGTCTTTACCGAGCGCGAGCTGGAGATGGCCCGCGAGTCGGGCGCGCGCATCATTCAGGTCAACGCCCGCAATCTCGAGACCTTCAAGACCGATCGCGTGGAGGGGCTGAAGCTTGCCGCGCACCGTCTGCCGCAGGAGTGCTGGATTGCCGCCAGCGCCATGCAGACACGTGCACACCTTGACGATGCTGCCGCGGCGGGGTATAATGCCGCTCTCATCGGCACCGCCCTCATGACGGGCGATTCCCCGCTCACCAACCTCACGCGCATCCTTCATCCCGAACGCTGAACTTATCTAGCATGACGACAAGCACCACGAACAAGACGCCCTTTATCAAAGTCTGCGGCCAGACACACCCCTCTACGGTGGATTGTGCCGCCGCCTATGGTGCGCGCTTCGTGGGCTTCATCTTCCACCAAGGCAGCCCGCGCAGTGTCTCGCCCGAGATGGTCGCTTCCATCAACTCTGCCAACGTGGGGCGTGTGGGTGTGTTCGTGCGCCAAGGGGCGGATGAAATCCTGTCCATCGTGAAACAGGCGAGGCTCGACTTCGTGCAGCTGCACGGCAAACAGACGCGCGAGGACGCCGCCCTCATCGGCCCTCAGCGCATCATTCGCGTGCTCTGGCCCGAGCATTGCGAGAGCCTTGCCGAGCTGCAACAGCAGATTGACGACTGGGCCCCCTACTGCGCCTATTACCTGCTGGATGCGGGCCGCTATGGTCAGGCGGGCGGTCTGGGCCGTCGCCTCGATGTTTCTGCGTTCGGCAAGCTGCGCTTCCCCCACCCCTGGATTCTTGCAGGCGGCCTGAGCGGCGACAACGTGGCCGAGGCTCTCTCCCAATGCAGCCCCGACGGGTTGGACTTTAACAGCGGTATTGAGATTGCCCCCGGCATTAAAATGCCCGACCGCATGCTTGCCGCCTTCACCGCGGTTTCCCACGCGTGCTGAGTCGCGGTCGGAAGAGTTTACCAAAAGCGGCCTGACGCATGGCGTCAGGCCGCTTTTTTGGGAGGGTGGGTAACGTTACATCACCAGCTGCGGGTCCACTCGATTTTGTTCTCGGGCTTCCAGAACTGCTCGAGGGCGTAGAAATCGCGCACTTCGCCGCCCATGACGTGGACCATCACGTCGATATAGTCCAGCACGGACCAGAGGGCGTTCGGGGCGCGGTCGGCGTAGACCGCATCGGTGGCGTGCTTCTCCCACACGTCCTTTTCCACATCGCGCAGGATAGCGCGCAGGTGGGGCACGGAGGTCGCTGTGCAGACGATGGCGAAATCCGTCAGGGAGGAGGTGCCGCGCAGGTCGTACACGGCGATGTCGGTGGCTTTGGCGTCATCTGCGGCGGTGGCGCAGGCAAAGGCGAGTTCTTGGGCTGTCATGATAGAAATGTCGGTAGGGGGTTAATGGGTTAGTGAGATTCTTCATCTGCCGCGGGGGCAGGGGTGGTTTCGGGGGCGGCGGGAGCTTCCGTCGGCTCGGGCTGTTCCTCCGAGGCCTCGGGGACGGGGGGTAGCTCGGGGGGAAGCTCGCGCACGGGCGGGTCGCTCATCTCGCCCGTCTCCAGCAGCTCGGCCACCTGCTTGCCGCTGAGCGTTTCGAACTCGATGAGCTTGTCGGCAATGAGCAGCAGGCGTTCCTTGTTTCCGGTGAGGATATCCAGCGCGCGCTGATAGTTCTCGGTGACGAGGCGCTGCACCTCCTCGTCGATGATTTGGGCGGTGTGCTCGGAGAAGGAGCGGCCCTGCACCATGTCGCGGGCGAGGAAGACCTCGCTGTGCGCGCCGCTGCTGTATTCCACGGGGCCGAGCTTGGGGCTCATGCCGTAGACGCAGACCATTTTGCGGGCGAGGGCGGTGGCTTGGCGGATGTCGGCACTGGCACCTCCGCTGATGTCGCCGAACACGACCTGCTCGGCGCAGCGGCCGCCCATGGCCATCACGATGTAGTCGAGCATCTCGCTCTCATACTCGCTGTGCTTGTCCTCCTCGGGCAGCATCATGGTGACACCCAGCGCGGGGCCGCGGGGGATGATGGTGACCTTGTGCAGGGGAAGGGATTTTTTCAAGGCCGTCTTAAGCAGGCAGATGGCGTGGCCCGCTTCGTGCACGGCGGTGTTGCGTTTCTCTTTCTCAGAGATTTCCAGCGAGCGGCGCTCTCGGCCCCAGCGCACCTTTTCGCGCGCTTCCTCCATATCCGCCTGCGTGACGGCGGGGGCGTTGCGACGGGCGGCGATGAGGGCGGACTCGTTGACGAGGTTGGCCAGCTCAGCGCCCGAGAAGCCGGTCGTGGCGCGGGCGATGGGTGCGAGGTCCACGCCCTCGGCCAGCTTAATCTTGCGGGCGTGTACCTTGAGGATCTGCTCGCGGCCCGCGGCATCGGGCAGGTTGACGGTCACCTGACGGTCAAAGCGGCCGGGGCGCAGCAGGGCAGGGTCCAGCACGTCCACGCGGTTGGTGGCGGCGATGACGATGACGTTCTCGTTGGCGGTGAAGCCGTCCATCTCGACGAGCAGGGCATTGAGCGTCTGCTCGCGCTCATCGTGACCGCCGCCCACGCCGTGACCGCGGTGGCGGCCCACGGCGTCAATCTCATCGATAAAGATGAGGCAGGGGGAGTTCTTTTTGGCTTCGGCAAACATGTCGCGCACGCGGCTGGCGCCCACGCCCACAAACATTTCCACAAAATCGGAGCCGGAGATGGTGTAGAAGGGCACCTCGGCCTCTCCCGCAATGGCGCGGGCCAGCAGGGTCTTACCCGTGCCGGGAGGACCGACCATCAGCACGCCCTTGGGGATGGTGCCGCCGAGGTTGCGGAACTTTTTCGGGTTGCGCAGGAACTCGACGATTTCCCACACCTCCTCCTTGGCCTCGGAGACGCCCGCCACATCGTTGAAGGTGACGCGGTTCTTGCTCGGGTCGAGCAGGCGGGCGCGGCTGCGGCCGAACTTCATGGCGCCGCCGGGGCCGCCGTTCTGGCTGCGGAAGAAGAACACGAAGAGAGCCACGAGCAGGACGACGGGCAGACAGTTGATGAGCAGCACGCTCCATGTGTTGCTCTCCACGCTGTAGGTGGCGTTATTGCCCAGCAGCTCGCGCACGGCTTCACCTTGGAACACGCGGTTGAAGGTCACACGCACGGGCTCCACGTCCTTGAGGGCCACCTTTTTCTCGGGGTTCTTGCGGTAGCTGCCGAGGATGACGCCGCTGTTGCCGTTTTCGTAGATGACGGGGGCGGAGGGGGCGACGATGATGCGACCTTCCTCACCCATGCGGGCGAATTCATCCGTGCTCCAGACGCGCTCTCGGCCGCCGAGTTCGGGTTCGGGGCTTTCCTGTTGTCCCGCGGTGATGCCGAAGCGGTTGCAGAGCGTGCGCACGGTGTCGGAGTCCGTGAAGGGCATGTAGAACTCGCCGACGGGGAATTCGGGCTTTTTCTTATAGAGGTAGGCGGTCAGCGTGCTCTCGCTGCTGCCGTCGGAGGAGACCACCTCAATCGGGAAATCCTTGGGCTGGGTGAGCACCACGAGGCCCTCGCGGTAGTCCTGGCGGAAGGCGTCCAGAGTGATGGTGCGCGCGGGCGCGTTCATGGTGCCGTCAAAGGTGAAGGCCAGCACGAGGATGCCCGTGATGACAAGCATGAGAATCATGACACCCCAGTTGGGGGAGCCTGTCGGCGGGGTCGGAACTTTTTTGGGAGGAAGAGGCATGGAGATTTTAGATATAAGATTTTTGATTTTTGATTTGGAAGTTAGTCGCGCGGAGCGCGCGAATTTTCAAATTATTAATTATAAATCTTAAATTATAAATTTCAAATTACAGTGTATGTCCCATGCGGTCGCGCTTGGTGTCGAGGTAGCGCTTGTTGTCCTCGTTGGCGGGGATGCTGATGGGGACTTGCTCGACAATATCCAGCCCGTGGCCGGAAAGGCCGACCATCTTCTTGGGATTGTTTGTCATGAGGCGCAGGTGGCGCACGCCGAGGTCACGGAGAATCTGGGCGCCCACGCCGTAGTCGCGCAGGTCGGGGGCAAAGCCCAGCTTGATGTTCGCGTCCACGGTGTCCAGCCCTTGTTCTTGGAGCTTGTAGGCATGCAGCTTGGCGGAGAGGCCGATGCCGCGGCCCTCTTGGCGGAGATAGAGGATGACGCCGCCCTCCTGTGCCACGCGGCGCATGGCGGTGTGCAGCTGGCTGCCGCAGTCGCAGCGGCGGCTGCCGAAGACATCACCCGTCAGGCATTCGCTGTGCACGCGGCAGAGCACGGGCTTGTCGGGGTCAATCTCGCCATGCACGAGGGCGAGGTGCGTCTGCCCGTCGATATCGGAGTGGTAGGAATGGCAGGTGAACTCGCCGAAGTCCGTCGGCAGTTTCACCGTCTCTTCGCGATGCACCAGCTGCTCCGTTCGGCGGCGGTGTTCGATAATCTGCGCGAGGGAACAGGCCTTCAGGCCGTACTGCTTCTGGAAACTGCCCAGCTCGCCGAGGCGGGCCATCGTTCCGTCTTCCTTCATGATTTCGCAGCACACGCCCACAGGCTCCAGCCCCGCGATGCGGAGCAGGTCTACCGTGGCCTCCGTGTGACCCGCTCGGCGCAGCACACCGCCCTTGCGGGCGCGCAGGGGGAAGCAGTGGCCGGGCTGCACAAAGTCGTCGAGCGTCGCCTTCGGGTCGGCGAGCTTCATCGTGGTAATCGAACGCTCAAAGGCGCTGATGCCCGTGGTGGTGCCCTCCTTGGCATCCACGCTCACGGTGAAGGCGGTGTGCAGCTTTTCCGTGTTGTGCTGGGCCTGCATGGGCAGACCGATGGCGTCCACCTTCTCGGCGGACATGGGCACGCAGATGAGCCCGCGCGCATGCGTCGCCATGAAATTGATGTTCTGCGGTGTGGCAAACTGCCCCGCGCAGATGAGGTCGGCCTCGTTCTCGCGCTGCGGGTCGTCCGTCACAAGAATCAGCTTGCCCATGCGCAGCTCCTCAATCACTTCCTCCAGCGGGGAATACACCATGGGGTCGGGACCGTCAGCGACGGGCACTTCCTCCGCCGCAAGGGAGACGGGGCAGGGTTCGTCTGCATGCTTCTCCCCGCCGCAGCAGGGGCAGGGGGCGGGTTCCTCAGCCGCCGTAGCGGGGGCGTCGTCCGTCAGCGGTACCTCCGAGGTGGCGGCATCGCATTGCGTGATAAAGGCGTTCATGTCAAACACGCCGTTTTGGGAAGAGAATTCGATGTTTTTCATGAGGGTGAAAAGATTTTTCGTTTTTCAAAGCGTTTCGTATTCGGTCGGGTCGGGCACGCCCGCGGCGCGGAAGGCCTCGCGGCGTTCGCGGCACGTGGCGCATTGGCCGCAATGCTTGTCCCCGCCGCAGTAGCAGGAGTAGGTGTGGCTGAAATCCACGCCCAACGCCGTGCCCGCTGCCACGATGTCGCCCTTGTCCGCATGGATGAAGGGGCGCAGGATTTGCAGCTCGGCATAGGTGCCGAGGCGGATGGCCTCGCCCATGGCGGCCATAAAGTCCTCGCGGCAATCGGGGTAGATGGCATGGTCGCCCGCGTGCGCGGCAATCACGATGCCCTCCGCCCCGCAACTCTCGGCAATGCCTGCGGCAATGGCGAGGAAAATGCCGTTGCGGAAGGGGACGACCGTCTGCTTCAGGTTCTCGGGGGCATAGTCGCCCGTGGGGATAGCCTCCGCTCCGCTGAGCAGGGCGCTGCTGAGGTGCTGCGAGACGGAACGCAGGTCAATCTCGCGGTAAGGAATGCCCAGATGCTCCGCCTGCCAACGCGCGCAGGCCAGCTCGTGCTCCGCGTGGTTGCTGCCGTAGTCGAAAGCGAGCGCGCACACCACCTCGTGCTCCGCATGGGCGCGGTGCAGGGCGGTGGTGGAGTCGAGACCCCCGGAGAGTAAAACGGCAACTTTCATATCGGCTGGAAAAAGGGAGTGAGGTTATTAATTGTTGCGGAAGCGCCACGGTGGCATTTGGCCGGGGGAGGCCCACAGGCCTTGTCCTTCTGCGCGGGCTTTTTGTTGAGCCTCGCGCAAATCGTCCTCGTCCGGGCCGTATTTATCGGAGTGCCATGCGTGGCCTTTCGCCACCAGCTCGAGATTGACGTACTGCCCGCCGGCATAGACCTTGCCTTTAAGGCGGCCGAACTCATCGCGCCCGTCTATGACGACGCGGATGGTCTTGTTGAGCACCAGCTCCGCAAGCGCAGCGGTCGCTTCCGGCCCGTGCTCCTGTGCCGGCTCGGGGGCATCGATGCCGAAAAGCTGCACGGTGGCGCGTTGTCCGTCCGGTAGCTGTATGGTGAGCGTGTCTCCGTCCGTCACGCGCGTGCAAATGCCCTCCACGGAGCCGTAGTTGGGGATGTCTGCCGTCTTGACGGTTTTGGTCTCCTTTTTGTCGTGGCGGTAATCCCACGGTGCGATGGGGTGCGGTTCCTTCCACAGACCGCGCTGGGCTTCGCGGGCCTCTTTTTCCGCGCTTGCCAGAGCTTTGTTATCCTTGGCATAGTAAACGTAGTGCCATGCGGCACCGCGTCTCACCATTTCAAGGTTGATGCTGTGGTTTTTGAGATACACATAGCCCAGCACGCGGCCGTAGTCATCACGGCCTTCGCATTGCACGCTCACCTTGCGGTCCCTGACCAGCCCTTCGAGAACGCGGGCGGCTTCCTTGCCGTAGGCTTGGTTCAGTTCGGGGGCATCAATGCCTTGCAAACGCACCTTTTCGTGCCCGCCCTTTTTGATGTGAATCGTCAGCGTGTCGCCGTCCGTCACGCGATCTACGACGCCCGCAATCTGCTCAGCGCAGAGGGGGCACGTGCCGCCGAGCAGGAGCAGGGCGGCGAAGGTGAGGCGGGGACTGCGGACGAGGGCGCGCATCAGGCGGGGCGGTTTTCGGGGCAGTGTTCGGCGATGCAGGTGAGCTGAATGCCGCCGCGGGCACCGAAGCGCCCCTCCACCTTCATCCAGCGGGGCTGTACGGCAGCCACGAGGTCATCGAGGATGCGGTTCACCACCTGCTCGTTGAAAGCGGGATAGTTGCGGAAGGAGGCAAGGTAGTATTTCAGGCTCTTCGTCTCCACCACTTTCTCCGCGGGGGAGTAGGTGATGGTCATGTGGCAGGAGTCCGGCTGACCCGTGACGGGGCAGAGAGAGGAGAACTCGTGCGTGTCCAGCATCACGGTGTAGGGGCGGCCCGGCGTGCGGTTCGGGAAAGCCTCCAGCTTGGCCTCATCGGGGCTGGTGAAGAATTCGGTGTGCTTGCCGAGAATAGAAACGTCGTTGCTCATGGCGCGTCAGAAATCAGATTTTGGTGAGTTTGTAGCCGTCCTTGCCGTCCTTCATGGCCCAGCCCAGCTCGGCGAGCTTGGCGCGCAGGGCATCGGCGGTGCCCCAGTCCTTTGCCGTGCGGGCGGCCCAACGCTCATCGGCGATGGCCTTGATGTCGGCGGGCACCTCGATGTCCGCATCGGGGTCGGGCAGTTGCAGACCGAGGGCTTCCATGATGAAGCGGAAAGCCTGCCACATCTGCGTGGCCGCATCAGCGGAAAGCTCCTCGGGCTTCACGCCCTTCATGGCGCTGAACACGTGGCCCAGGGCCTCGGGTGTGTTGAGGTCATCCTCGAGGCTGGCCCAAGCGGGGGCGAAGATGCCGAGTTCGGGCTGCTTCTTGCAGAGGTCGCGGTAGGTAGGCTCCTTGGCACCGCTGGCCTTCGACAAGGCCTTGTCGAAGCGTCCGAGCTTGTTGAGTGCGCTCGTGGCGTCCTTCATGCCCGTGAGGGTGAAGTTGAGCGGGCGGCGGTAGTAGGCACCCGCCAGCACATAACGCAGGGCCACGGGGGCATAGCCCATCTCCTGCAGCTGGTCGAGCGTGTACATGTTGCCGAGGCTCTTGCTCATCTTGGCCCCGTCCACCAGCAGGTGGGTGACGTGGAACCAATGGCGGGCGGACTCACCGCCGCAGGCGCAGCGGCTCTGAGCAATCTCGTTCTCGTGGTGCGGGAACACGAGGTCCACGCCGCCGGAGTGAAGGTCGAAGGTGTCGCCGAGGTACTTGTGGCTCATCGCGGAGCACTCGAGGTGCCAGCCGGGGCGACCCTCACCCCAGGGGCTCTGCCAGAAGTTGGGGCCGTCCTCGGGGCGGCGCGCCTTCCACAGCACGAAGTCCGCCACGCTGTCCTTGTCGTACTCATCCACATCGGCGCGGGCGGTCGCGGTCTTGCCGAGGTCGAGCGTCTGGCGGTCGAGGTGGGCCAGACGGCCGTACTCGGGATAGGAGGAAATGCGGAAGTACACGGAGCCGTCCTCACTCTGGTAGGCATGGCCCTTGTCCATGAGCAGCTGTACAATCTCCAGCTGCTCCTTGATGTGGCCGACTGCGCTGGGCTCCACGTGCGGCGTCAGGCAGTTGAGCGCCTTGCAATCCGCATGGAACTTGTCCGTCCACTTGGCGGTGTAGGCGCCCAGCTCCATGCCCTGCGCCTGAGAGTTGCGGATGGTCTTGTCGTCCACGTCCGTGATGTTGCGGACGTGCTTGGTGCGCAGACCGCCGAGCTCCGTCACGCGGCGGAACACGTCCTGCACGACGAAGGTGCGGAAATTGCCGATGTGGGCGGCGGCGTACACGGTCGGGCCGCAACAGTAGAAGCGCAGCTGTTTGCCGTCTTCTGCCTGCACGGGCTTCATCGCCCCCGACTGTGTATCAAAAAGGTTCAACATAACGCGCGAGAGTATGCCCTATATATACGCGCGCGTCAAGCACAGCCTATGGCATACCCGCGGAAAGAATCAGCTCGCGGCGGCCTCGGGTATAGGCTCGCTCTTCGCCGCGGGGGCGGAGGCCGCCGTGTCCAGGAACTGCACGCGGTAACAGCGGCGCAGCAGCTGGGTGGGCGGGCGGTGAGCGTCGGTCGGCTTGAACCACACCTCCAACGCGGCACCGAAGTAGCGGTGATCGCTGCCGATACCGACGGTGAACACGGGCGCATTTTGGGGCAGGTTGCTTGCCTGCTCGTGGACACGCCTCTGCCAGTCAGGGATATCCCCGGGAACATTGTGGCGGAAAAGCTCCTCCTCATTGGCGGAATAGTGCGCGGTGCAGGTGAAAAGGCGCAGCGTGCGGCCGCTCTCCAGCTCGCGGACGTAAATCAGCAGCGTGCCCGCCTCCCCGGGGTTGGCATAAATCTCGGCCTGATAGGCGCCCGCTTGCCCGGGCGGTTCGGAGAGACGGATTTCCGGCGTGCTGCCGGCGTAAGATTCTCGCCCCGCCAGCATGCGCTCCAGACTCTCCTTGGTGGGATGCTCGGCCAAGGCGTGCATGCGGCTGTCCGCCGCTGCAATGGCTGCGTTAAGGGCTCGGTGCATGGTTTCGGCATGTGCCGTGCCGCGCCAGGCCAGCAGGAGATAGTGGCGGCGGCCCAAATCGAGGGCATAATCCGTCAACGGCCGTTGGTTTTCCCCTGCCTCGGGGAAGGCGTCGCCCGGTTTGAGCACGGTGTAGCCCTCGGGCAGGGGGGCGCCCTCCGTCAGGCGGCGGAACCCGACGTGTACGAGCCCCGGCGTACCCGAAGCCGTGGGCGGCACCATGACGGGGTGCCCCGGCTTGGAGAAGAAGGCGTCATCGCCCTGCAATCCCTGCCAGCGGGGAGAGCGCTCCAAGTAGAGGCGCAGAAGGTCCTCATGCTCCTCCTCCAGCTTGTGCAGATTCGGCGCTTCGGCCACGGTGTCGGCGTCCGTACCTTCGGTGGAGATGGGGATGGTGAGGGCTTCGGGCCCCGTGAGCGGGTCGTGCGGCGGGGAGAGGGTATCCGTGGTTTGGATGGGGTGCTCATCCCCGGCCTCGGGCGGGGGCTGAACATTGGCTGCCACGGCAATCAGCATAAAGATGAGCACGGCGCCTCCCCAGACGGCAGCCCAGCGCAGCAGCTGCCCGAGCGCTTTGATGTTGTTGAGGCGGATGATGTGGGTGGCGCCCGCTATGCCCATGGCGGCGCAGGAGGCGATAAAGGCGCCCATGAGCAGCCACCCGGCGTAGAGCTTGATAATCTCCTCCGCCTCCTCGGGGCAGACCTCGGGAAAGAGGGCGGGGATGCAGGCCCCCAGGGCCAACAGGGCACCGAGCAGATGCAGCTCCAAGGGTGAGAGCAGAAAGCGCTTCAGACGGTAGGGTATCATGGCTGCTTCGTCGCTTCGGCGGTCGGCGGGGCTGCTGCTCCCGGAGCCTCGCGAATCAACTCGGGGTGCTCATACAGATAGCGCAGCAGCACGGCACGGGGCGCGGGCTCCGCCATGTCCTCGTAACGGACGCGCAGGGAGGGCAGAGTGTCCTCCGAGACGGAGGTGTTGCCGTCCTCATCGAGCATGTCCTCCAGCAGCTGCGCGTGCTGCGGCAGCTTGTGCTCCCGCAGGCAGATGACCGCCTGTTTCAGGCGCTCCGCCGTCAGCTCCTCCGCCGCGCCATGGTGCAGCGCGGCGTCGGCCAGCAGCGCTTCGCGCATCGGTTGCAGTTCGGCAGGCACTTCGTCCTGCTCATCGGGCGGTGTCAGCCCCTTGAGCTTGAGTTGCAGGCGCAGGCAGGTCTGCACCAGCTCGGGGTCGTGGCTTTTCTCGTATTTTCTGATGTCGGGCAGGGCGCGTTCGCCCTCCTGTTGCACCAGCATGGTGAGTAGGTGGGCCATGGGTGCTGCGGCCGAGCAGTCAATCATATCCTCCGCCGTGGTCGGCAGCAGGGTATCGAGCTTTTGCAGGGCCTGGCGCAAACGCCCGGGGGCCACGGGCCACTCCTGCTCGCAGAGGGCCGCCAGCAGGGCATCGGGAATTTCCTCCAAGAAGTGTTCTCCGTGCTGCCAGAGCGTCAGGCTGTCAATCAGGGCGTAGGTGTCATCCGGCGCAGCCAGCCTCAGGAAAGCGAGCACGTCATCCAACGCACCGGCGGGGACGCGGCGCAGGCTCTCCGCCTTCATGTAGCGGCGGAAGAGGGTGCGAGCAGAGCGGGCCGCAGGCTTGCAATAGCGGTTGACGAGGTAGCTGCGACTGCCGGGGGTGGGGGCCAGCTCCGCCTGGTGAACACGCTTTTTCATGTAGGCCGCCAGCTCCGTCTCCTTGGTGGGGATGGTGAGTTTCGGCTCCGTGGGGATAAGGCCCGCCTCCGTGAGCTGTTGCAGCAACTCGGGCTGGCTGTGCAGGTAAAAGAGGGCGTTGCAGCCCTCCGTGTTTTCCAGGTAGGCATCCGCCCCGGCGCGCAACTGCTGCTCTATCATGGGGCGCAGCGTCTCCAAGGCGTTGGGGTTGTTGGCCACCAGACCGCAGAGCCAGAGCAACTGCGTGTCGCCCACGGCCTCCGCAGGGCGGAACGCCATCAGCTCCTCCACCGTGGGGGCGGGGGCGGCGGAATCCGCACTCAGCTCGGGCACCGCCGTAGGCTCCGCCGCACCCGCTGCCGTGCAGAGGGCGAGGGAAAGCGCTGTCAGCGACGCGTATTTCATGCTGTGTGTACTGTAAGACAAAAGCGTAAACCTGTCAATGAAGATATGAGGAGGAAGGGCTTACTTCTTAACGTTGCGGAAATCTCCGGCGTTTTCGAGGATGAGGTGGGCTACGGCCAGCTCCAGCGCGGTAGCGTGCTCGGCGGCTTCGCCCATGATGTCGGCCAGCTCATCATCCGTCAGCCCGTCGGGCAGCGCCTTGCGGTAGACGTCCGCCGCCGCATACAGCCCCAGCGATTCGATGTCCGCCACGATGGCGGCGCGCTCCTCGGCATCCATCTCGCCGAACCAGAAGGTTTCCAGGCTGGTGAGTCGCAGAGCCTTCATCACGGCAGGGGGCATGCAGGCGGGGTTGTAGCTGTCCCCGAGCCAGTTCTCCACGCTGCCCACCTTGGCATCGGGCAGGTCCGCCGAATGCAGCTTGGCGGTCATGGCCCCGAGCTGTAGCGCGGGGTGTGCCTCATCCTTGCACAGGCGGTCGATATCCGCCTCCGCATCGTCGACAAACTCCAACAGCTCCGCCATATCCATGGCGTGCATGGCATCGCCGTGCGCCTCCAGCATGGTTGCGGCTTGGAGAATGCCCTCCTTGGGGAGCGTCAGAAAGGTCGGTTCGTCATCCTCCGCCTCGGAGAGCAGGGCGAGAATGGCAACGCCGGCGGGCAGTCCCTCCTGCTGCATTTCCCATTCCTTGTAATCCGTCCAAAGCGGGAGGTGGGGGAGAATCTGCTCGGCCAGCGCCTTGTCTCCCTTGCAGAGCAGAGAGAAGGCCGCCGCCGCCATTTCGCCGTCATCGCCGTAGAGATGCTGTGTGAGCACCTTGGCGAGCAGGGGTAGGTGGGGCTTGAGCTGTTCCGCCGCCTGCGGGTGGCCGCTCAGGCGCAGATCGGCGCGGCGCAGGTCGCCGCCCAGGTGTTCGGCATCTTCTCGAATGACGAGCGGCAGGTCGGGGATATCAAAACCCTCCTCGCGCAGTTCGTCAATCAACTCCGTGTGTGAGGCCAAAAAATCGTAGGCGGAGAACTCGCCGTATTCTTCATTCGGCACGGTCGGCTCTGCGATGCTTGCGCCGTGGCGGAGCAGCAGCTTCAGGCACTCCCGCTGATCATCCGTCACGCCGTCGCCGAACGCGGAGACCAGATGGATGAGGGCGGTCGTGCCTTCAATATCCACCGCGTTCACCTCCACCCCGGCCTTCAGCAGCATTTGCATAGTCTCGGCGTGTTCCGTTCCGTCCTCGGGGATGGCAGCGGCGTGTAGTGCGGTGCGGTTCGCATCGCGCAGAGGGGCCTTCATGTCAATGGCACGTTGCAGGGCCGTGTTCCAAGCCCGCGCCGCAAAATACATGACATTGACGGCAGCAGAAGCTTTATCATCACCGAGAGGGGCGTTTTTGTCCAAGAGGTATAGGGCCATGTCTTCCGTCAGCTCGGGGTTCCCGACGGCGCAGGTCATCAGGCTCACGGCAGACTCGCCGTGTTGCCGTAGGTCTGCCCCATGAGCGGCCAACAGCTCCAGCAGCGAAATCGTCTCCTCCGCGTCTGTGGCTTCCGTCGCGCTCATGAGCACGGCGTGCAGGGGGGAGAAGCCGTCATGCGGTTGCACGGAGGCGCCCGCTGCCAGCAGCGCCTCGATGAACGCGCGGTGTCGCGCCGCACAGGCAATGTCAAGGATGCTCAGCCCGCTCTCGTCGTCAGCTGCATTCGGGTCGCCTGTCTCGCGGTAGAGCGCCAGCACACGTTGAGGGGAACCCTCGGGCAGAGCGATGCTCTCCCAATCCGTATCCTCTACTTCCTGCAGGGCCGCGAGCGTTTCGGTCGTCCACTCGGGGGCGCGTTTGCAAGCCGTCAGCGGCAGGCAGAGCGCACAGGCGGAGAGCAGCACAGGGCGGAGAAAGCGGGAAATCTTCATGGCATGGAGCGTATCAGCAACAAACGGTCGTGTCAAGGTGCGCTACATGCACCTCGCCGTCATGCAGGGGCGCGAGGGCCTTTTTCATAGCGGCGGCACATTCCTTTTCGCCGTGCACGAGGAATACCTTGCTCTTCTTGCCGCCCGTGGCCTTGAAATACTCTATCAATTCGCTGTGGTCGGCGTGGCCGGAGAAGGAATCCAGCGAGGCAATCTTCGCGCGGACGGGGTACACATCCCCGAGGATGCGCACCTCCTGCGCGTGGTTGAGGATGCGCCGCCCGAGGGTATTCTGCGCGCAGTAGCCCACGAAGAGCACGGTGTTGTTATCCCGCCCGATGCCGTTCTTGAGGTGGTGCAGGATGCGCCCCGCCTCGCACATGCCGCTGGCGGAGATGATGATGGCCTGCTCGCGGAGGTTATTGAGCTTCTGGCTTTCGGAGATGGTGCGCACCATGTGCAGCTGCTCGAAGCCGAAGGGGTCGCGCTCCGCAAAGAGGAAGTTGTACACCTCCTTGTTAAAGCATTCGGGGTGGATGCGGAAAATCTCCGTGGCACCCACGGCCATGGGGCTGTCCACGTAGACGGGGTAATTCGGCAGGCGGCCCTCGCGGTAGGCTCGGTTGAGCAGGTAGAGCAGCTGCTGCGTGCGCTCCACGGCAAAGGAGGGGATGTATACGTTGCCGCCGCGCTTCATCGCCTCGCTGATGGTGGAGCAAAACGTCTCGTCATCGCGGCTGGGGGCCTCGTGCGTGCGCCCGCCGTAGGTGCACTCCATGAGCATGATATCCACATCGGGCACGGCCTGCGGGTCGCGCAGCAGCTCGTTGTTGCCGCGGCCCACGTCGCCGGAGAAGAGGAGTCGCTTGTGCTGCCCGTCCTCCGCATCGTCGATATCGAGCACAATCTGCGCCGCGCCGAGAATGTGGCCCGCATCGTAGAAGGTGAGGGTGATGCCGGGAGCAATGGGGAAGGGCATCTCATACCCGATATTGATGAAGCGGCGCATGCAGATTTCCGCATCCTGCTCGGTGTAGATGACCTCGGCTACCTTGCCGCTGCCGCCCTTGCGGGCATCCATCTTGTTGAGAAACTTGCAGTCGCTCTCCTGAATGCGCGCCGCATCCGCGAGCATGATTTGGCAGAGGTCGCGCGTGGCGTAGGTGGAGAAAATGCTGCCGCGGAACCCTTTTTTGACGAGGTTCGGCAGATTGCCCGAGTGGTCGATGTGTGCGTGGGAGAGGATGACGAAATCGACGGTCTTAGGGTCAAAGTAGGGGAAATCGCGGTTAATCCGCAATTCGTCCTCACGATGGCCCTGGTACATCCCGCAATCCAGCAGGATGCGCTTTCCGTTCACCTCCAGCAGATGTTGGGAACCCGTGGTTGTTTCGGCAGCGCCGCAAAAGTGAATCTTCATCACCCCGTAAGATACCCCAACAGGCGGCGTTGTTCAAGAAAAATCGGACTTGATTTTGCTTCACGGCGAGCGGGTGTTGTGTTACACTGCGGGCATGGAAGCGAGCAACGGAGAGCTGCGCCTGTGCAAGAGACTCGGGCTGGATGCCGAGGGTGCGGCGGCGTTGCTGTCGGCCATGAGGGCAGGGGCGAGCAGCCGCGGGGCGGTGGTGCTCACGCCCAAGGCCCCGCAGGGCTATGTGCCGCCCTTTGAATGCGCTTCGACCGCGGAGATGCCGTGGTTGCCGCCGCGCGTATTCGTGCCCGCCGCAGGGGTGAAGGCTACCGCTTGCGAGGACTACCGCGCGGGCCTCTTTTACTCGCTGGATCTCTCATCCTGTTGGGAGTCTGCGGCGTTGGCCTGTGTGCCTGCGCCCTCGCGCTCGTTGGATCTGTGTGCTGCGCCCGGCGGCAAGAGCATGCTCATGGCAGCCCGCTATCTGCCTGCCGACCACACGGCCAACGAGGTGAACGCCGCCCGCCGCGGCATTCTGCGGCAGAACATGGAGCAATGCGGCGTGCCTCATGTCACGGTGACGGGGCTGCGCCCCGACCAATGGGCCGCCTCGGGTGAGCTGTTTGACCTCCTGCTGGTGGATGCGCCGTGCAGCGGGCAGTCCCTGTTGTGCAAGGGTATCCGGAATCCCGGCTGTCTGGGGGCATCGATGGTAAACGGCAATGCCAAGCGCCAGAAGGGGATTATGCTCGCAGCGGTTTCCTGCGTGCGCGCGGGCGGGCACATTCTCTACAGCACGTGCACGTATGACCCCGACGAGAACGAGAAGGTGATGGGCTATATCCTCAAGCGCGTGCCCGGTTGGCGCGCGGTGGAGGTGCCGAGTTTGACCCCTTTCCGCTCCTCCTTGGCGGAATTCCCCTGCTACCGTCTGCTTCCTGCGCACGGCTGCGGTGCGGGTGGGTTCTGCTGCCTGTTGAAAAAGACTGAAGTTTGAACAAAACGCGTTTCCGCAACGCCTATTCTTGTATGAAATACTTGCTGCTGCTTGCTCTGTCGCTTCCGATGTGTTCCGCTCCCTCCGCCGTGTCGGCTACGCCCGCCGCACCCGCGGGTGTCGCCATGCCCGCTTCTGACCTGCTGGCGGAAAGCACCGTTGTGGCGGAATACCTCGGCGTGCAGGAGATTCCCTGCCGCTTCATGACGGCTCTTTGCCCCGACAAGTGCGACCACGCGACAACGGTGGCCAATTTCCGCGTCCTGTCCGTTGAGCACTATGCCAAGCTCGGTGAATACGGCGACCCGAAGCCGGAGGAGGGCGACATTCTGCCCGTGGACATCCGTCGCCCTGCGCCCGGTCAGGTGGCGCTGCCCGCCCTTGCCGCGGGCGACAAGGTGCGCCTCACCATCCAGCACCGCTACACCAAAGGCAACGTGCAGGAGCCCATCCGCCCCGTCACCAAGGCGGAGGCGTTGTAAAGTGTTTAAATCATCAATCCTCTATACAGCTCCCGGTGCGCCTGAATCATGTCCTCTCTGCGGTAGGGGGAGGGGATGGGGAGGCGGGGCGCAGGGCGGTCGGTGTACCATGTGGTGAGGAGCTGCGCCATGGCGTGCGGGTCACAGGCGGGGACTCGGCCCTCGGGCAAAAAGACTTCTAATTGTTCGCCGACGCCGCCGTGCTCGTAGCCCGCCACGGGGCGACCGAGGGAGAGCGCATCGAGCGTGGTCTTGCCGAAGGATTCGGGCTGCAGGGTGAGGGAGAGGGTGACGTCGCAGACGCAGAGCACGTCGCGCAGGTCCGTGCGGTGGCCCGTCCATGTGACGGCATCGCTCAGGCCCGCGGCGGCAAAGGCGGCTTTCACTTCCTCCTTGTAGGCTTCCTTGCCCTTTTTACACTCGCCCACGATGACGGCGTGCGCAGGGATGCCCGCCGCGCGCAGCTCGGTGAGGATGGGCACAAGGTGCTCCGCGCCTTTGAGTCGGGTGATGCGCCCCGGCAGACAGAGGGTGTACTTACCTTCCAGCTCGGGGTACTGCGCTTTCCATGCGGAGACCCACTCCGCCGTGGGGCGGTATTCGGGGTAGTGCGTGGCGGTGTCCACGGAGTTGGGGATGACCACGATGTCCCCCGCGGGGGTGGCGGGGTAATTGTCCAGAATATGCTGCTTCATGCAGCGGGAGACGGCCACCACCTTATCGCCCTTGGCCATGACGGCGGAGTAGGCGTTGACGGAGTGGAAGCCGTGGAAGGTGGTGATGATGCGCGGGCGCTCTTCCGCCGACAGGCCGCGGCATGCGAGCATGCCCACCCAGGCGGGAACGCGGCTGTGCAGGTGCAGCACATCGGGCTTCTCCTCGCGGATGAGACGGCGCATTTTGCCGACCTGCAGGAGGGTGAGGAGGCTCTTTTTGCCGATGGGCCGTGTGATGTGGCGCGCACCCGCGGCCTCCACAGCGGGGACCATGGCCCCGCCCGCGGAGACGACAATGTTCTCCACACCTGCCGCGCACAGTCCTTGGCAGAGTTCAAGCACGACTTGTTCCACGCCGCCGCTGGAGAGCGAGGGCAGCAGGTGCATCACTTTCATGAGAGGAGAGAGGGGAAGTTCTCGATGATATAGGCGGCGGCGCGGCCGGCCTCGTTGAGGGGCTGCGCGTTGGCGGGCAGCTCGCGGGTCTTGGCCCAGTCCGTGTAGCGGCGCACGCTGCCGTCCGCAATGAGCATGTTGAGCCCGCGGGCAATGCGGGAGGCATCGGGCTTGTGCGGGCCTTCCTTGGCGGGCATCTCGAGAATGCCCACGGGGGCGCCGCTGGAGAGGGATTCATACACCATGGAGACGCTGTCCTGCGTGACCCACACCTCGCGCGCGGCAGCAAGGTGCTCGGCCACCCAGTTGGGGCCGGTCTCGCTCACGGGGATGACGCGGATGCTGGGGCAGGTGGCGTTCACATCCCCCGCAAAGTCTGCGGGCGTGCGGCGGGAGGTGGTGAGCACCATGGGGGTGGTGCTGTGGCGGGCGATGTCGTCCAGCTGGCGGATGAGCGTTTCGGCGTCCCAGTTGTAGCTCTTGCTGGGGCCGCCGATGAGGATGAGTGTCTCTGTCTTGGCCACCTGCGGTTGCGGGCGGATGCCGTTGATGGCGCCGTTGGTGGGGAAAATGCCGCTGCCCACGGGCGTGCCCTCGGGCAGGTCGTGGCGCGGGGTGATGCAGAGGTCAAACCAGCTCAGGGGGACGCTGGGTTTCATGCACACCATGCAGGGGCAGCCCTTGTGGCGGGCGAGGCTGAGCGCGGCCCAGTGCGTGCCGTGCCCCGCGCAGAGGCAGAGGTCCGGCTCGGGCAGCGTGAGGTCCTTGCCCTTGTAGAAGAACTTGGCGAAGAAGCTCTTGCCGCTCACGTCGATTTCATGCACGGCGTGCTCGGTATCGGGCTTGCGGCTGCGGGCTTCCTCCAGCAGAGCGGCGGCCAGACCGCGCGTCTGCGAGAGGTGGCCTTTCTTGCCGTCGCTGATGATGTAGATAATCATGGCCTGTCAGGAAATGCGAGGGGTTAGAGCGGGAGGGTGACACCGCCGCACACGGCCTTGCCGAGTAGGGGGGTGTTGAGGGTGCCGCTGGGCAGGTTGTCCGCCGAGACGGTGACGGTCTCTGCAGGGTCGAAGAGCAGCAGGGGGATGGCGGCGGGCAGACCCTCGTCATCGGAGGGCGCGGCGATGGCGGCGGGTGCCGTGCAGCAAGCGCGCACCAGCTCCGCCCATGTGAGCTTGCCGGGCTTCACCAGCTCGGTGTAGAGCGTGGGCAGGTAGAAGTCCAACGCGGTCATGCCTTGCGGGGCGGAGATAAAGTCCTGCTTCTTGGCGAAGGGGATGCAGGGGGTGTGGTCGGAGACGATGCAGTCGATGGTACCGTCCTTCACACCCGCCAGCAGGGCATCGCGGTCCGCGGCATCGCGCAGCGGGGGGATGACCTTGAAGGTGGTGTCGTAGTCGCCGATGGCCTCGTGCGTGTAGAGCAGGTGGTGCAGGGCGACCTCGGCGGTGACTTTCACCTTGCCGCTCGCCTTGGCGCGGCGGATGATTTCCACCCCCTCTGCCGTGCTGACGGTTTGGATGTGTACCTTGGCTCCCGCATCCGCAGCAAGGCGCAGGACGGTTTCGATACCGATTTCCTCCGCACAGGCGGGGGTGCCGTGCAGCCCGAGACGGTAGGAGGTTGTGCTCGGGTGGGCGTAGGTCTTTTCTGTGAGGGCGGGTACATCACCGCGGATGGCAAAGGTAAGCCCCAGCTCCGCGGCGTACTTCATGGCGCGGTGCAACATGAGGAGGTTGGAGGGCACGTGCTCGCCGTCGCTGAGGATGTTCACACCGCGGGCGGCGAGCGTGTTGTAAGGGGCCTGTTGCTCGCCTTCGCAGCCCATGGTGATGCAGCCCGCGGGCATCATCTCCGTGACGGAGCGGTTGGTGACGGCGTGGCGGAAGAAGTCCAGCGAGGCGGCGTTGTCAAAGACAAAGCCCTTGGTGGGCATGATGACCATGCCCCAGACGCCGCCCTGCTGCGCGGCCTGCCCCGCGCGGGAGATAGCCTCGCGCTTGTTGCGGCCGTCAATCTCCACCTTGGCGTGCAGGTCGAAGAGGGCCGGGAGGATGAGCTTGCCCGTCGCGTCGATGACGCTCGTGGCACCGGCGGGGATGTCCATGGTGCCCGCGGGGGCGATGGCGTCCACGCCCGTGAGGGGCAACCCGTCGATGCAGGGGGTGCTGCCGCAGCCGCCGAGGCTGAGGCGGAAGTCGTACGCGGCGCCGTTGGGCGCCCAAGTGGCGTTCTTGATGTAGGTGTGGTTCATGCTGCGTTACAGGGTTGCGGGCGTAAGATGGTTGAGAATGGCCATGCGGGCTACGACGCCGTTCTGCACCTGGTTGCAGACGAGGCAGTTGCGGTAGTCCATGGCGGCGTCGCACAGCTCGACACCGCGGTTGACGGGGCCGGGGTGCATGATGGAGAGGTCGAGATCGGCAATGCGCTGGAGGCGCTCCTCTGTCACGCCGAAGCTGCGGTGGTAGTCCGCCGCGGGGAAGAAGGGGGTGTCGATACGCTCGTTCTGCACGCGCAGCAGGTAGATGACATCGGGCTTCCACTCAAAGACGGCGTCCCAGTCCGTGAAGCGCGGGATACCCGTGTGCGCCGTGGGGGGAACCAAGGGGCCGGGGCCCATGTAGGCTACCTCCGCGCCGAGACGGCGCAGGATGTTGCTCGTGGAGCGCGCCACGCGGCTGTGCAGGATGTCGCCGATGATGACGATGCGCTTGCCGGCCACGGTGCCGTATTTCTCGCGGATGGTGAAGGCATCGAGGAAGGCCTGGCTGGGGTGGGCATGGGCGCCGTCGCCCGCGTTGACCACGGCGGCCTTGCAGTGGCGGCCGATGACGGCGGGGATGCCGCTGTTCTTGTGGCGCACGATGATGTAGTCCACCTTCATGCTCATGAGCGTGTCGATGGTGTCATGCACGCTCTCTCCCTTCACCACGGAGGAGGTGGCCACGGTGAAGGTGGTGACATCGGCGCCGAGGCGGCGTGCGGCCAGCTCGAAGGAGGAGCGGGTGCGGGTGCTCGGTTCGTAGAAGAGGGTGAGCACGGAGCGGCCGTGGAGGTTGGGCAGCTGCTCTCCGTCACGGAGAAAGGCCGCCTTCATCTCGGTCGCGGAGTCGAGGATGGCGTGAATCTCCTCTGTGGAGAGGGATTCAATCGTCAGCAAATCTTTGCGAGGAGTCATAGCGTGGGAAAAAAGGAAATGAGGTGAAAAAGGGGCGGTCGCGCTTGCAACTGCCCCCGATGATGCGCGTTATTCCGCAAGCTTGAGGATGCGGTGCGCGGCCATGGCGGCGTTGAGCGGGGTCTTCTTGTGCAGGCCCACGGTGGTGGCGGGCACGCCGCCGGGCAGCTGGGAGATGGCCAGCAGGGCATCAATGCCGTTGAGGGGGCCGCAGGGCACGGGCACGCCGATGACGGGCAGCTCGGTGTTCATAACCACTACGCCGGGCAGAGCAGCGGACAGGCCCGCCACGCAGAGCAGCACGGCCTTGGTCTTGGTCTCGTCCAGCATCTTGAGATAGTCGAGCAGGGCGGGCAGATCTCGGTGGGCGGAGTAGATGACGGTCTCGTGCTCCACATTGTGCTCATCGAAGTACTTGTCAGCGGGTTCCATGAAGGGAATGTCGCTCTTGCTGCCGAGGATGGTGATAACTTTCATGCTGGCAGAGAGTGTACCACTACGCGCCCTCGCGCGCAAGGAAAATCCGCTCCGCGCGCCACTGCGAAAAATATCGTTGGCCTTAGGGGTTGAAAACGCTGTGTTTTGAGGCATTTGGAAACAAATATAAAGTTTTTTGCGAAAAAATGCTTGCATTTAGCCGCTGAATCCTCTATACTCCGCCCGCACTCACCGCAAGGTGGTGAACAACGCAGGCTTAGCTCAGTGGTAGAGCACATCCTTCACACGGATGGGGTCACAAGTTCGAATCTTGTAGCCTGTATCAACCGCAAGTCTTTATCATCAAAGGCTTGCGGTTTTTTGTTGCTAAAACGGTGAAAATCGTTAAGATGAGGCTATGCCTGAAAAGCCTGCCCGTAAAAGTGCGCCCAAGCATACTAAAAACGCGGCACGGCGGAGCGGCTTATGTCTAACTATGCTGCCCATCCGGAACTGGCTCAGGGTTAATTTTTTTCATTGCAAGGATGTGTAAGGAAGTTCAAGTGTTGTCGGTGTGGGCAATTCTCGGCAGGATGCTGCTGGGGGTGGTCGGTTGCATGCTGATGCTGGTGGTGATGGGGCTGGGCGTGTATTTTACCTGGTTTGCCGGACCTCAACCGCAGGAGGTGGCGCAGACGTGGGACCGCGCACATGCCGAGATTCTGGATTACCGCATGGCGGTGCGTCTGGGGTATAACCGCGTGCACCGCGGCACAAGTGCGGATAAGCTGGAGGTGCGCTATGCCTATGTGGTGGACGGCCGCCGCTATGAGTCGACGGAGGCGGGTTGGTATAACCACCGCGATATTGCTCCTTTCCGCGCGCCGCGCCGCGCGTTTACGGATGATGAGCTGCCGCTGCGCCGCCCCGAGCTCGGGGAGTTTGATTGCTATGTGAACCCGCAGAACCCGGCAGAGGCCGTGTTGTTCTGCAACACGTCTTCCCACAGCCCGTGGGTGGCGGTCTTCGTGCTGGCCGTGCTCGCCTTTTTCGCCGCCGCAGGTGGGTATGAAACCTACCGTTGCGCCCGCATGCTGTTCGTCAGGTCCAAGGGAGCGGAAGATAAATGAGGAGTTTGTCGAGATGTACAAAGTACAATGTACAAATCAAAAAATTAGGCGGCTTGTCTCGGCGTAGCCGTAGGCGAAGACGGAAGCCGCACTCTATTCAATGATTTGTACTCCGTACTTTGTACATTGTACTTACAAATCCCCCATTTGTCGCGTCCTCAGCTACATCCGTTCCAGCATTGTCTGCGTCTCGCGCAGCTTGTCGGCGTGGCGCAGTTTTTGCAGGCGCGGAAAGCGTTTGTCGATGAGGATGTAGTCGTTATTGCGGGTGAGCAGCAGCTTTTGCCCGCTGATTTCCACGGCGGTGACGGCGCGGCGCGTGGCGAGGATGCGGATTTTCTGCACGGTGAGCAGGTGGCGCACCTCTTTGGGCAAGCGGCCGAAGCGGTCGAGCCACTCGCGCTCCAAATCATCCACGGCATCCGTGGTACAGGCGCGGGCGAGGGCCGTGTAGCACTCCATGCGCGTCTTGGAAGAACTGACGTAGGCGGCAGGAATGTAGGCGCCGATGAGTTTGTCCGCATCGGGGCGGGTGGACATGGATGCCTCGCTCAGGCAGAGGAAATCCGCTTTGAAGGAGGCTTCCGCGCGCACGGTGGGTGTTTTGCCCTGCAAACGCTCCACGGATTGCCGCAGCAGCTGGCAGTACAGCTCAAAGCCGATGGCGGCGATGTGCCCGCTCTGCTGGGTGCCGAGCAGGTTGCCCGCGCCGCGGATTTCCAGGTCGCGCATGGCAATTTTGAACCCGCTGCCCAGCTCCGTGAACTGCTTGATGGCGGACACTCGCTTGCGGGCATCGCCCGTGACGAGGGCTTCGCGGGGCAGGAGCAGGTAGGCATAGGCGCGATGCCCGCCGCGTCCCACGCGCCCGCGCAGCTGGTACAGGTCGGCGAGGCCGAAGCGGTCGGCTCGGTCGATGATGATGGTGTTGGCGTTCGGGATGTCGATGCCGCTCTCGATGATGGTGGTGGAGAGCAGCACATCCGCCTTGCCTGCCACGAAATCGCGCATAATGCACTCCAAATCGCTCTTGTCCATCTGCCCGTGGCCCACGACGATGCGAGCCTTCGGGGCGAGGCGGTGCAGCGTTTCCTCCACCTTGTGAATGTCGTGCACGCGGTTGTGGAGGAAGAAGACCTGCCCGCCGCGCGCCAGCTCGCGCTCGATGGCGCGGGCAATCAGCTCCTCGTTGTAGGGGCAGACGGCGGTCTGCACGGGGAGTCGGTTGAGCGGGGCTGTTTCGATGGTGCTCATGTCGCGTGCGCCCATGAGGGCCACGTAGAGCGTGCGCGGGATGGGCGTGGCGGAGAGCGTCAGCATGTCCACCATGCGGAACATGCGCTTAAACTGCTCCTTGTGGCGCACGCCGAAACGCTGCTCCTCGTCAATGACGGCCAGCCCGAGGTCCTTGAACACGACATCCTTGGAGATGAGGCGGTGGGTGCCGATGACGAGGTCTACCTCGCCGCTCGCCAAGCCCGCCAGAATCTCGCGCACCTTCTTGGGCGCGGTGAAGCGGCTGAGCAGCTCGATGCGGATGGGGTACTCGCTCATGCGGGCGCGGAAGGTGCGGTAGTGCTGGTCGGCCAGCACGGTGGTCGGGGCGAGCACGGCGGCCTGTTTGCCGCCTGTCACGCACTTGAAGGCCGCGCGGATGGCGACCTCTGTCTTGCCGAAGCCCACGTCGCCGCAGATGAGGCGGTCCATGGGGCGGGGGGACTCCATGTCGTGCTTCGCCTGATTGATGGCGCGCAGCTGGTCGGGTGTCTCGCGGTAGGGGAAGCCGCTCTCGAACTGCCACATCCACGAGGAATCCGCGGGGTGGGCGTAGCCCGCGTTGTTCTCGCGCTCGGCCTGCACCTCCAGCAACTGCGCTGCATAGTCCGCCACGGCGCGTTCCGCCGCCTGACAGGCGCGCCGCCAGCGGGCATCCCCGAGCTTGCTGAGTTCGGGCGTCTTGGCACCGAGCCCCACATACTTGGAGACGAGGTGGCTCTGTTGCAGGGGGATGCGCAGCAGCACGCCGCCCGCGTATTGAATATGCAGCTCCTCTTCGCCGCTCTTTTCGTCGCGCACGATGCCTTGGAACTTGCCGAGCCCGTGCGCGGCGTGAATCACAAGGTCGCCGGGGGCAATCTCGCGCAGCGGGGCCTGAGCGCGCTCGCGGCGCATGCGTTCGGCGCGCTCGTCCTGCCGATGGGCGCGGGGGGAGGAGTAGCGGCCGAAAATCTCCGCTGCGGAGAGCACGGCGAGCTTCGCCCCGGGCACGGTGAAGCCGAAGGGCAGGTCGCCGTCGCGGCTCTGCACGCTGTTCCACGCCTCATCCTCGCCGCAGATTTCCTCGAAGCGCGTCTTTTCGCCCTCGTGCGGGAAGAACATCACGACGCGCCAGCCCTGCTCGCGCCATTGCTGCAGCGATTGGCGGGCCAGCACGCGGCGCGCTTCCTGCATCACGAAATCGCCCGTCTCGAAAGAGCCGAGCGGCGTGCCGACAAAGGCCGTGGCATCGCCCGCGTTCACGGTGTCGATGTCGGGCAGCACATCCTCGCGGTCGGGCGGCAGCTCGAACACTTGCACATCGCCGCGCATGCCGCAGCCGGGCAGGGCGACAATCCAATCATCGGGGGCTATCCAATCCCGAAGCAGGGTGTCGGCGGGCGGCTCATCGAGCACCAGTTCCGCCGTCTCCAGCTTGCGGAAGGAGAGCTGGGAGTCTACATCGAAAGCACGAATGCTCTCGATATCCTCATCAAAGAACTCGATGCGCAGCGGCCACGCGGATTGCAGGGGAAACACATCCAGAATGCCGCCGCGCAGACTCCACTGCCCGCGGGAGACGACCTGTTCCGTGCGCTCGAACTCGTGCGCCGTCAGCTCGGCGGTCAGCTTATCGAGCGGGTACTGCCCGCCGACCTTGAGCACAAGTGTTACGCCGGCTTCCTGCGCAAAGGAGGGCGCTTGTTGTTGCAGCGCGGCGGCGGTCACGATGACGGCCTGCGTGAGCCGCGGCTTGCCGGAAATGCGGCGCAGGGCATCCAGTCGCTCGGCGGCGAGGTCGGGGTCGGAGAGCCCGTTGTTGATGTGCACCTCCTGCTCGGGCACAAAGACGGCTTCCGCGCTTTTCCATAGCGGCCATTCGGCGGCAAGTCGCTCCTGCATGGGCAGGGCATCCGCCACCACCCACACGCGGCGCGGGTGTTTTTTGTCCGCCGCAGCCTGCGCAGCGACCATGGCGGCGATAAAGGAGAAAGCAGAGGGACACACGCGCTCGAACACGACCGGCTCCTCCCGCGTGCCGCCGAGGCGCAGTTTTCCCAGCTCCGCCGCAAAGGCAGGGGAGCTTGCCACAATTTCTGTGACCGGTTTGACCACGGACCCCCTCAGTATATCGGCGGGCATGCCTCTTGTCAATCAGGAGCGCCCTCCTTTTGCCGACGGCAGAGCGAGAAACGGGAATCTGTCGGGATTTACTAGGTACTCTGTACGAGGCACTATTGATCAAGTTCGGCGGCTTCCGTCTTCGCCTAC
>JAKSOV010000089.1 GCA_024405415.1 Akkermansia sp. | reverse complement strand
AGTACCTAGTACATAGTACCTAGTAAATCCCGACAAATTCTCATTTGTCGCCCCCCGCACGCCAAAAGGGCGCACACCCGAAAACGGGTGTGCGCCCACTGTCGCGCGGGGTGACGGGCCGTTTACAGGCCGCCGCTGAGGAAGCCGGCTGCTGCCAGCGCCCCCATCACAGCCCCAACAATCACCTTGGCCCAGACGGCTTTGACGCCCCAGCCCGTCAGCAAGCCGGAGAAGATGCCTGCAGCCTTCTCCGCTGTCTCAGTGTTGATTCCCGTACTCATAAGCAAGGGCAGCGTAGCACATATGCGCCGCCTCGACAACATTCGCCCACGCACGCGCGCGTGCATTCCTCGGGGGAAAGGGGATGTCTGATGTCCCTTGTTCATTTTTTTCCAAAAAAAGACTGAATTCTGCTTGACTTTTATTCCGAGGTGGTGTAAATACTCCGCCCACAAAGTTATGGCAAAAAAAAGCTGGATTGAAAGAAACAAGAAGAAGGCAGCTGTCGCGGCTCGTTATGCAGACCTCCGCGCCAAGCTGAAGGCTGAAGGCGACTACATCGGTCTCACGATGCTGCCGCGCAACGCTTCCCCCGTGCGTCTGGTGAATCGCTGCGAGCTCACCGGCCGTCGCCACGCTTTCCTGCGTCGCTTCCATCTCTCCCGTATCGCTTTCCGCGAGCTTGCCAACGCCGGCCAGATTCCCGGTGTGACCAAGTCCAGCTGGTAAGCCATACAATCTGAGCTTGACAATCTTCCTTGGCGCGGGCTATTCTTTCGGGTAGCCCGCGCTTGCCTATGCCGATTTACGAGTACATCTCCGAGCACCCCGAGGACCCTGCGCGCTCCTGCCGCATGTGTCGCAACGGTTTTGAGCTGATGCGCCCGCTGGACCGCGAGCCGCTCACCAAGTGCCTGTACTGCAAAAACCCGGTGCGCAAGAAAATCGGCACGGTCAATATCCCGACCGTCACGGCCCCGCTTTCCGTCTCCGACGCCAAGAAAGCGGGCTTCACCGTCATGGAAAAGCGTGACTTGGGCGTCTACGAAAAACTTTGATTCGCATGGAATTCTTCCTGACACCCGAGCAAATCGCCCAGTTGGAGTGGCACTACCCGAGTGCCGCCTCCATCATTCTGTTCATTCTGGCGATTCTTTTCTTCCTGTTCCTCAACGCGTTCTTTGTGGCCAACGAGTTCGCCAGCACCCGCGTGCGCGAAAGCCAGCTGGCCGAGGATGATGAGGACACCAAGGCCGAGGCCAAACGCCGCGCGGGCGCGCTGCACATCGTCCGCCATCTGGACACCTACCTCTCCGCCAATCAGGTGGGCATCACCATCGCCTCGCTGGTGCTCGGTAGTTTAGGCGAGCCCTTTATCGGCAGCCTCATTGCGCCGCCGCTGCAATATTTCCTACACCTCACGGACCCCGTGGTGCACGGCATTTCCTTTGCCGTGGCCTACACGAGCTTCACCTTTGCCCACGTGGTGCTGGGCGAGCTGGTGCCCAAGAGCCTTGCGCTGCGCCACCCGCTACAGGTGGCCATGGGCACCGCCCTGTGGATGCAGCGTTTCGCCGCCTTTTTCTCTCCCGTGGTCAAGCTGTTCAACAACACAGCCAACGGCATTGCGCACGTTTTCTTCGGCGTGGACCCCAACTATGTCGCCACCCCCGCCCACAGTGCAGAGGAGATTGCCCTCATTGTGGAGCAGAGCGGCAAGACCAACGAAGTGACCGAGACGGAGGCCGAAATCTCCAAGAACGCACTGGAGCTGAACGACCAGTCCGTCTACGACATCATGGTGCCGCGCAAGGAGCTGGAGGTCCTCGATATCGACCTGCCCTTTGAGACACTGGTAGAGCGCATCACCGAGAGCCGCCACAGCCGCTTCCCCATCGTCTCCGGCCACTTGGACAATGCGAAGGGCTGGCTGCATGTGAAAGACATCCTGCTGATGCTGCGCTCGGGGGCCACGGATATCAGCCGCGCCATCCGCCCGCTCAAGGTGGTGCCCGATACGATGAAGCTCGACACCCTGCTGGAGTTCTTCCGCCGCGAGCACACGCACTTTGCGCTGGTGGTGGATGAGTTCGGCGATGCGCAGGGCATGGTTTACCTCGATGACGTGCTGGAGGAGATTGTGGGCGATGACATCCGCGATGAGTTTGAGTCCGAGGAAAGCCCGGATTTCTTCACCGTAGCCGAGGGGCAGTACATTGCCAGCGGTCAGCTGTCGCTCTCCGATTTGGAGGAGGAGCTGCCCGCGCTCGGCGAGCTGGAGAGCGAGGGCGGTGCCGCCACGCTCGGCGGCTATATCACCGATGTACTCGGCCACCTGCCCGCCTGTGATGAGCACCTGCGCATCCGCGACTACCTCGTGACCGTCACGGGCACGGACGGCCGCCGCGTCACCCAAGCCCGCATCGAGCACGCCCCACAGACCGAGGAGGAGGCAGCGGGCGCAGCCGCTGAGGCGTGAGGGAATTTTTGATATACGATTTGAGATTTCAAATTTTTGATTTGAATTTTCGCGCGCCTTGCGGCGTCAGCCGCACGAGCTTCCTAAATCACCAATCAAAAATCACCTATTTCTTATCACAAATCCTTTGTCTCCGCCTTTTGGCGTGACAAGGGCGTGCCTTTCTGCTACAATCCGCGCGGAGATTTTTTCGTATTTTCCTCCGCTACACAGATGATTACATCGGACTTTCTCGTCATCGGCAGCGGCGTGGCAGGACTCAGCTTTGCCCTGCGCGCCGCCGAACACGGCAAGGTGATTGTGCTCTGCAAGAGCGATCCCCTCGTCTCCAGTTCCGCCAAGGCACAGGGCGGCATCGCCGCCGTGACGGACAAAAACGATACCTTTGAAGAACACATTGCCGACACGCTCGATGCGGGCGCCGGGCTGTGCGACGTGGACGCCGTGCGCACCATCGTCACCGAGGCCCCCGAGGCCATCCGCGAGCTGCTGGAGTGGGGCGTGGATTTCGACATGGAGAAGGACGGCGAGTTTGAGCTGGGCCGCGAGGGCGGCCACGGCAAGCGCCGCATTCTGCACGCCAAGGACACGACGGGCTTGGAAATCAGCACCAAGCTGCTCCGCTGCGCGCAGGCGCACCCGAACATCACGCTGCTCGACCACCGCATTGCCATCGACTTCATCACCACGGCCAAGCTCGGCTGCGTGACGGAGGACCGCGTGCTGGGCGCCTATGTGCTGGACCCCGCCACGGGCGAGGTGGAGATTTTCCGCAGCGACCGCGTGATGCTCGCCACGGGCGGCACGGGCCGCGTGTACATGTACACCACCAACCCCTCCACCGCCACGGGCGACGGCGTGGCCATGGCATGGCGCGCAGGGGCCTGTGTCTCGAATCTCGAGTTCGTGCAGTTCCACCCCACCACCTTCTACAACCCCAAGAGCAGCGATCGCGACGGGCTGACCTTCCTCATCTCCGAGGCGGTGCGCGGCGAGGGCGGCATCCTGAAGGGGCCGGACGGCAAGGAGTTCATGCACAAGTATGACCCCCGCAAGAGCCTTGCCCCGCGCGACATCGTGGCGCGCGCCATCAACAGCGAGATTCTCCGCACGGGCCACCCCTGCATGTATCTGGACATGACCCACAAGCCCGCAGGCTTCATGGCCGAGCGTTTCCCCTACATTTACGAGACATGCAAGAGCTACGGCGTGGATGCCGAGAAGGACATGATTCCCGTGGTGCCCTCCGCGCACTACCAGTGCGGCGGCGTGAAGACGGATACGGACGGAGCCTCCTCCCTGCGCGGGCTTTTCGTGGCGGGTGAAACGGGCTGCACGGGGCTGCACGGCGCGAACCGCCTCGCCAGCAACTCTCTGCTGGAGTGCGTGGTTATCACCAAGCGCGCGCTGGCCCGCATGCTCCGCACCCTGCCGCTGGCGCACGAGATGGAGAGCTACCCCATCCCCGAGTGGCGCCACGGCGAAAAGGCCGAGCGAGATGACCTCGCCATCCTCTACCACTGCTGGGACGAGGTGCGCCGCACCATGACGGACTACGTGAGCATCGTGCGCACGAACCACCGCCTGCAACGCGCCGCCACGCGTCTGCGCAACATCAACCGCGAAATCAATGAATACTACTGGGGCTACCGCGTGACGCCGGAAATCATCGACCTGCGTAACCTCGCGCTCACGGCCTCGCTCATCGTGGATTGCGCTATCCGCCGCAACGAGTCCCGCGGCCTGCACTACACGCTGGACGCACCCGACAAGCTGCCGAACGCCGTCCCGAGCGTGCTGCATGCTTGGTAAAAACCCGCACTTACCACCCGCCGATGTCAGCCCGCCTGCTCTCTGCCTGTTTGTTTGCCGCACTGCTCTGCTGTGCGCTGCCGGCGGCAGCCGTGGGCGTGAGCGGCAACGGCAAGAGCAAGCCCAAGACGAGCGTATCGGGCAATCTGGTGACGCGCGTGGCCTCCGACACCCGCAAGCAGATGTCGGAGGAAAACCTGCGCGCCGCCGCCATCAAGGCCGGTCCCATGCGCCCCGTGTTGGACCAGAGCAACCGCCGCAATTTCCCCGACCCCAAGAAACTGCCGCAGACCAAGCGTGTGGGTGTCTACCCCTGGCATTTCGACATCACGGCCACCTACTTCTACATCGGTGAGCTGGCCACGAAGAACAACCCCGTGCCCAACACCGCGAGCAGCTGGGACAGCAAGTGGGATGACAACTACGGCGGGTTCGATGACCCGGACCCCGCCCACCGCGACCCCGTGACCTTCGCGCCGCGCGGCTTCACCCCGCAGCTCAACCCCTTCTACGTGGCCCTGCCCTACAACGATATCGAGCACGGCGGACCCAAGCCCGAGGCAGCCAAGGTGATTCCGTGGTACGGCATCTACAAGGGCGGCAAATACGAATCCGTCTGCCGCGGCACATGGGTGCAAATATACTACAAGGGGCGCTACTGCTACGCCCAGTGGGAGGACTGCGGCCCCTTCTGCACGGATGACTGGGAATACGTTTTCCAGGGCAAGCGACCCAAGAACATGGCCAACAAGGCCGCGGGCATCGACATCTCCCCCGCCGTGCGAGACTACCTCGGCATCACGGAGGGCATGGCCACCGTCCATTGGCGTTTCGTGGAGTTCGCCCTCGTCCCCGGCGGCCCATGGGCACGCTACGGCAAAGACAACCCCTTCATCAACCCCGAGCTGAAACAGAGCATCCGCAAATTCCAGCTCAAAAACCGCATCATTACCACCGGGGCGAAGGAAGGCTATTCGAAAAATTGATTTACTAGGTACTATGTACTAAGTACTATTTTAAGAGTTTAGTGCGCATACGCGCACAGGTCAACCAAGCGCAAAGCGTATTTCCTTCATCTTTCCCCTGCGGCGAAGCCGCACGAATTTCCAAATAGTACATAGTACCTAGTACATAGTAAATCCCATTTCCCTTTAGCCTCATGTTTAAGAATCTGCTCTTCGACTGGTCCGGCACGCTGTGCAACGACATGGCGCTCACGATAGAAGCGACCAACTATGTGCTGTCCTGCCACGGGAAAGCAGCGTTGAACATGGAAGAATTCCGCGCGGAGTTCCAGCTGCCCTACCCTGATTACTACGCGTGGAAAACGCCGGGCGTGCCGCTGGAGACGCTGGAGCGCGAGTACCGCTACGCGTTCGCGCATGCGGAGTCGGGCGTGTTCCTGCTGCCCTATGCGCGGGAGTTCATGGCGTTCTGCAAGGCGCGCGGCATCCGCTGTTTCGCCCTCACCAGCATGGACCCCAAGGCCTTTGAGGAACAGAGCCGCGATTTGGGCATTTGGCCCTACTTCGAGCACGTGCACTCGGGCATCCACAACAAGGAGCACCACATCGGCACCCTCATGGCGCAGCACGGTCTGAAGCCCGAGGAGACCGCCTTCATCGGCGACATGCAGCACGACATGCGCGCAGCCCATTGCGCGGGCGTCACCGCCATCGGCGTGCTCACGGGCTACAACAACGCCGAACAGCTGGCCGTCTCCGCGCCCGATATCACCGTGCCCGACCTCAGCTACCTGCGCCGCCTCATGGAGCGCGTGCCCGCCGCGCCGCGCGACACGATTCACATCAACGGCCTGCGCTTCCGCTGCCGCATCGGTGTGCCCGCAGAGGAGCGCGCCGAGCCGCAGGAGCTGACGGCGAACATAACCATCACCCCGCCCCTGCCCTTCGCCGCCATGGGGGAGGACATTGCGCGCACCATCGACTACGATGCGCTCTCCCGCCGCCTTGTCGAGCTGGCCCAAGCACAGGAGACCATCCTGCTGGAAACGCTGGCGCAACAATTTGCCGACTGCTGCCGCCGCGAGTTCGGCGCCGCCCGCGCCTCCGTGGAGCTGCACAAGTACATCCTCCCGAACACCGCCAGCGTCTCCGTCCGAACGGAAGCGTGACACGACAAATGAGAATTTGTCGGGATTTACCAGGTACTATGTACTAGGTACTATTTATCAAGTTCGGCG
>JAKSOV010000088.1 GCA_024405415.1 Akkermansia sp. | reverse complement strand
ACGCTTGCGTCAGAACGGGTTCGTTATCTCGCGGCGTCCCTGTCACGGCGTAGCTGTAGGCGAAGACGGAAGCCGCCGAATTTTATAAATAGTAAATCCCTACAAATCCTCATTTGTCTCCTCGCCTGATGCAGCAAAGGTGTGTGGCTCCGAGTCCGTATCGCGCAGATAACAAAACAGGCCCCACTCTTGCGAGTGAGACCTGTTTTGATATACCGGCTATCGGACTCGCCCGCTCTGCGGGCCGCCCCCCTTGCCGCTGCTGACGCAGCGGTCCCCCCCAACAGGTGTGTTGGGGGCAAGGGGTGGTAAACTGCCACTGGCAGTTTACCCCGATACTCTTACAGAGTATCGCTTCGAGTCCGCTGAGGTTCGGATACCAAAACAGGCCCCACTCTTGCGAGTGAGACCTGTTTTGTATACCGGCTATCGGACTCGAACCGATACTCTTTTGGAACTCGATTTTGAGTCGAGCGCGTCTACCATTCCGCCAAGCCGGCGTGGGTGGTGTGCGGGGGTATTAAACAGGGAATCCGACGGAGTGTCAAGCGAAAATCCTGTGTGTGTTCAGATATATGTGTAGCACGGCAGTTTGACAAATGAGGATTTGTCGGGACTTACTAGGTATTATTTACTAGGTACTATTTGTAAAGTTCGGCGGCTGACGCCGCGAGATAACGAACCCGTTCTGACGCAAGCGCCAGAACGGGTTTTCCATCCTTGCGGCGAAAGCCGCACTCCATTCAAAAATAGTACCTAGTACCTAGTACATAGTAAATCTGCAAATCCTCATTTGCCGTTTCCCGCTCACACCTCCTCCCATGCGGCGCCGGCGCAGGAGCCGTAGAGGGGGTGCGCCCAGAGGCGGCGGGCCATGCTGCCGGGGGTGGAGATGCCCAGCAGGAAGCGGCGGCGCTGCGCATCGCGAAAGAACTCAGGCAGCTCGGCATCGGGCGGGGGTAGGGCGGGCGCGGGGCTGCGCGGGGGGAGGGTGAGGTGCCCGCCTTCGGCACAGGCGCGGCAGTGGTCGCAATGGTCGGCGGGCGGCTCCTCTCCCGTGAAGTAGCGGTGCAACGCGGCGCTCAGGCAGCGGTCGGCGCAGAGCATGTCGAGCAGGAGGTGCAGGCGCGCTTCATCGGCCTCGCGGCGGCGGGTGTAGGCCGCGGAGAGGGCATCGGCGGCGCTGCGGGCATCGGCCAGCGGGTCCAGCGTGTGCAGGCAGAGGGCGAGGCGGCGGAAGGTGAGTTTCCATTCGCCCGCGGCCTCGCAGTCGCGCAGGATATCCATGGCCTCGGCAAAGCTGCAATCCCATGCCTCGGCGGCATCGGCGACTTCGCCCTCGCGGTGCTTGTCGAGCCAGCGCAGGCGGTCACATTCGCTTTCGTCGCGCCCGTCACAGATGGTGCTCAGCGGGAAGAGTGGTTTGACTTTGTAGAGCTGGTAGCCGCGGGATTCGATGGCGGTGCGCCCCGCAGCCTCGGCCTGTTGCAGGGCGCGCTCGATGACGTCCTCGGGGATGTCGCAGGATGTGGTGATTTCCCACGGGGAGACGACACGGCGCACGGCGGGGCTGAGCCAGCGGCAGCAGCGCAGCACGCCCTCGGCATCCGGCTCTGCGGCGAGGATGCGGTTGCGCGCATCGCAGATGTCGTCCCCGTTGAGCAGCACGAGGCTGTGGGCGGGCTGCCCGTCTCGCCCCGCGCGGCCGCTTTCTTGCAGGTAAGCCTCGGGGGAGGAGGGGCAGCAGTAGTGGATGACACTGCGGACATCCGGCTTGTCCACCCCCATGCCGAAGGCGATAGTGGCCACGAGCACGTCCCGCTCGTTGGAGAGGAAGGCGTCCTGCAACGCGGCGCGCGTCTCGGCGTTCTGCCCTGCGTGGTAGGCCGCGGCGGCGTAGCCCTGCGCAGCCAGCTCGGTGGCCAGCGCCTCTGTCTCCTTGCGGCTGCGGCAGTAGACGATGGCGGGGCGGTGGGCCGGGTTGGCCAGAAAGTCCAGCAGGGCGGGGAAACGGTCTGCGGCGGGCAGCGCACGACGGAAGATATTGGGGCGGTCCGGCGGCAGGGCAACGCTGTCTGCGGGGGCAATGGAAAAAGCCTGTTGCAGGTCGCGCTGCACCTCGGGCGTGGCGGTGGCGGTGAGGGCCAGCAGGCTGCGGAAGGCGAAGCGCCGCTGCCAGGCGGGCAGCCGCAGGTAGTCGGGGCGGAAACTGTGCCCCCATTGGGAGACGCAATGCGCTTCATCCACCACAAAGAGGGTGAGCGGCGCGCGGCGCAGGGCCTGTTGAAGCGCCTCGTTCTCCAAGGACTCGGGCGCCACGTAGAGCAGCCGCAGCGCGCCTGTCGCGGCAGCGGTGAGCACGCGCTCTTTTTCCTCGTCCTCCAGCGTGGAGTCGAAACGCGCGGCGGGGATGCCGATGCGGGCCAGCGCCTCGCACTGGTCTCGCATGAGGGCGATGAGCGGGGAAACAACGAGGCTCACGCCGCCGAGCAGGGCCGCCGCGGCTTGGAAGACGAGGCTCTTGCCTTGCCCCGTGGGCAACACGCCCAGCGCGTTGCGCCCCGCCAGCACGGACTCCAGCAGTTCCCGCTGCCCCGCGCGCAAGGCGCTCAGCCCGAAGAGACGCAGAATTTCTTCTTCGCGTTGTTCGTTCATTTGAGCTTCCGTAGGCTGGCGGGCAGAATCTTCATCTGCTCGCGGTATTTGGCGATGGTGCGGCGGGCGATGACGGTGCCTTCCGCGGCAAGGGCCGCCTCGATTTTGGCATCGGAGAGGGGTTTGCGCGGGTCTTCCGCCTCGATGAGGGCGCGGATGCGCGTCTGCACGGCTCCGGCGGAGGTGCCGCTGCCCTCGCCCTCCTGCGGCAGGGCGGCGGAGAAAAAGCGGCGCAGCTCAAACACGCCGTGCGCGCAACGCAGGTATTTGCCGTTGACGGCGCGGGAGACGGTGGAGATGCTGCACCCGCAGTCCTCGGCGATGCTCTCCATCTTGAGCGGGGCGAGGGATTGCGGGCCGCGGCGGAAAAAGTTTTTCTGGCGGGCCACGATGGCGCGCGCAATGGCGAGGATGGTGCTCTGTCGCTCTTCTATCACGCGAATCAGCTCGCGCCCCTCGCGGAAACAGCGGGAGAGGTAGGCGCGCACCTCCGGCTTGTCGGCCTGCTCGGCCAGCATATCGCGGTAGGCGGCGGAGAGGGTGAGCCGCGGCACATTTTCGCCCGTGAGTCGCACGGAGAGGTCTTTCTCCACGATGATGTCGGGCACGATGACATGCTGCTCCGCGGCGGCGAAACCGCTGCCGGGGTCGGGGTTGAGGCGGGCGATGCGGCGCGCGGCGGCGGCGATGTCCGCCTCCGTGCTGCCAAGTGCCTTGGCGGCCTCTGCATAGCGGTGGCGCACGAGGTCCTCCCAATGCGAGCGCAGCAGCTGCATGGGCAGCTCGTGCGCCTCGCCCAGGCGCTCCAGCTGGAGCATGAGGCTGTCGCGCAGGTCGGCGGCTCCCACGCCCGCCGGCTCCAAATCGCGCAGGGCGCTCAGCGCGGCGCGGAACACCGCGGGCGGCAGGCCCTCCTCTCGCGCGGCTTCCTCGGGCTCGCGGTCGAAATAGCCGTGGCTATCGAGGTGTTGGATGAGCGCGAGCGCGGCGGACTCTACAGCGGGGGGCAGGGCGCTTTGTCGAATCTGCTCGGAGAGGTGGGAGGAGAGTGTCTCTTCCTCTGTGAGGGACGCCAGCGCAAAGTCGTGGCGGCGAGTGGCCTCGGCGTTGAGCGGGCCGGTGGGTTCTGCGTCCGGCTCCACGGGGGGCGGCAGCTCCTCCAGCGCAGGGTTCGCGGCCATGGCTTGCGCGGCCATCTGTTGCAGCTCCATGTTGGTGGCCTGCAGGGCGCGCATGAACATCTGCATGGCGGCGGTTGCCACCATGCTCTGCCTCATGCCCTGCTGCATGCCCGCGCTGCTCACGCGCCCATTATGGCAGAAAGCGGGGCAAGTGTAAAGGGAGAGAAGGGAAATATGGAATTATAAATTACAAATTACAAATTGAAAATTCGTGCGGCTACGCCGCAAGGAAAAGAGCAACGCAAAGCGTAAGCGCCGGCTTGATGATAAAGCCATGGCATACGCTTTGCGTTGCAGAATTCTCCGCGCCGAAGGCGCGCTAACTTCTAATTTGTAATTTGTACTTCCCGATTATGCGTTGTCCTCGTGCAGCTCGCGGATGCGGCTGATGAGGGCGAAGGCGTGGCTCACCATGGCGCGCGTTTCGTTGAGCAGCGTGAGGTAGAGAATGCCCGTGCGCATGCCGCTTTCATCCTCCGCATAGTGCATAAGGTGGCGCGTGATGGCCTCGGCAAAGTCGTCGGAGAGCTGTTGGGTATCCTCGAGCTTGGCGTTGATGCCCGCAAAGTCGCCCGCCTTGAGCATGTCCGTCAGGTCGGGGTAGAAACGGCCGATTTTGTCCGTCAGCGCCAACAGGTCCGCCGCCTGAGCCTCGTTGAGGCCCGCGTGGTTGTTGTCGATGTGGTTGTAGGCCGCCTTCACCAGCGAGAGCAGACATTCGCAGGTGACGAGCGAAATCTCCGTCACGCGGAAGATGAGCTGGCCGCGATCGGCCAGTTCGCGCGGGATGCTGCGCAGCGTGGGCAGCACCTCGTCCTCGCGGATGCCTTCAATATCGCGCTTGAGGTTACGGGTCTTCTTGCGCAGGCGCTTGAGGCTGTCGAGGTCTTCCTCCAGCAAGGCCTTCACCATGGCCTTGTAGATGCCGATCATGCGACCGAGACGCCCGCCGGCCTGACGACCGAATTCGCGCACGGACTCATCCTTGGTGACATCGAGGATGCTGACCTCCTGCTTGTCATCGCCGCCGGAGAGGAAGGACTTGATGAGCAGGCCTGCGGCGAGCACCATCATGAACACCAGCGCCCAGAAACCGCCCGCCGCCATGAAGTAGGACACGGCAAAGGACACGCCGCAGGCCGCGATGGCAGTGAGAAACCAGCCGCCCACCACGGTCAGCACGCCCGTGATGCGGTACACGGCGGAATCGCGTCCCCAGGCGCGGTCGGCCAGGGAGGAGCCCATGGCCACCATGAAGGCCACGTAGGTGGTGGAGAGGGGCAGCTTGAAGGAGGTCGCCACGGAGATGAGCACGGCGGCAATCGTCAGGTTCACGGAGCCGCGAATCTGGTCGTAGGCGGCATCCGTCTCCTCCTCGGGCGTGAGGTGGGCGAAGCGGCTGCCGACGAACTCCCGCAGGCGGGGCGGGGAGACGCGCTCCACAAAGTTGATGGTGTTGAGGAAGCCGCGCACGAGCACACGCGCGGGCTGGCTGGAGCCGAAGCGCTCCTTGCTGGCGCTGCCGCCGGAGGAGAGTTTAAGCTCCGTCTGCGAAATCTTCTGCGAGCGCTTGGAGAGGAAGAGTACGCCCACCATGATGACACCCGCACCGATGAGGAACACCAAGTCCGCGGGGTCGCCGGGCTTGTCGAGGAAGCCCATGTTGGGGTCGCCGATGTGCTGGGCACAGGCGAGGGCGGCCATGAACGGCCCGATGAAGTTCACGAGGTCATTGCCCGCAAAGGAGAGAGCCAGCGCGAAGGAACCGCCGATAACGGTCATGCGCAGGGTGTTGAGTTTGCAGATGTGCTGCAGGAAGGCGGCGATGCACACCCACACCACGAAGGCGCAGGCCATGAACAGCTGCACATGCTCGCGCAGCAGGGCAAAGGCCTCGGAGCCTTTGACCATGGGGCTGCCCGCCAAGCCCTTGAAAAGGGCGAAGTAGGTGATGGCCGTGAAAGCCATGCCGCACCAGAAGGGGCCGACCACGCGGTAGGTCTTTTGGTAGCGGAAGCTGAAAAGCAGACGCGCCAGCCACATGACCGTGGTGCCGAGCACGAAGGCCGCCGCCACGGAGGCGAAGATGGCGCAGATAATCTCAAACGCCTTGCCCGTGCGGATATACTCGCTCACATCAGGGATGCGGTCGGGCAGACCGCTGGCATACACCGCCATACCGATGCCCGAGCCGAGCAGCGCGAACACCAGCACCACCGTGGTGGACGTGGGCAGACGCAGCATGAAGAAAATGTCCATGAGCACGATGTTGGCCACCATCACGGCGAGGTAGAGCAGCATCATCTCGTGGAAGGTGAACTGCGCCGGGTCAAACATGGCGTGGCGGGCCACATCCATCATGCCGGAGGAGAAGGAGGCTCCCAGTACTACGCCCACTGCGGCAAAGCAGAGCAGGGTGGTGCGCTTGGCGGCCTTGCACCCGATGGCCGCGTTGAGAAAGTTGCATGCGTCGTTACTCACGCCCACAATCAGCCCGGAGACGGACAGCAGAGCCAGCATGCCGATAATCACGTAGTATATGGCGTCCATAACTGCCCCCTTCCTACCATGAAGCGAGGAAAGAAACAAGAAAAATGTAACATGAGCGCCGCAAATCGGTCCGATAAATGGGGATTTGTCGGGATTTACTAGGTACTGTGTACTAGGTACTATTTATCAAGTTCGGCGGCTTCCGTCTTCGCCTACGGCTAC
>JAKSOV010000087.1 GCA_024405415.1 Akkermansia sp. | reverse complement strand
AAATAGTACCTAGTACATAGTACCTAGTAAATCCCGACAAATTCCCATTTGTCGAATCGCGCCCGGTCTCGTTCGGAAGCTTATCCGCGGCGCTTCTTGCTGCCTTTGCGATAGGCCAGCTTGGGCGTGCTCTTGTGGGAGGCGGCAGACTTCCCGGCTAAGCGGGGTCTGCCCTTGCCCTTAGATGTGGCCAAGTGGCGACTGCGGACACCGTGCGATACGGGGCGCAGGGTCACATGGCTATCGGTGGGCAGGTTGGCTACGATGGAGCTCGGCACCACAATCGTACGCTTCTTCCCCTCCGCGATAGCTGCCTGATAGGTCTTTTGCGAGCAGCTTTCCACCACCACGGGCGTGCCGCGGTCCACACGGCGGAAGAGGTCGACAATGTCATCACTCTTCATGCGGATGCAGCCGTAGGATGCGGGGCGACCGATTTTGCGTTCCTCGGGCGTGCCGTGGATGTAGATGCGGCGGGAGTGGGAGTTCTTGTTGCCGTTCTCCAAGCCCGCGAGCTGAATAACGCGGGTCACGACGGGGTCACGCCCCTCGGCATCCACGGCAACGACCTCGCCCGTGGGGCGAGCGCCCTTGAACACCATGCCCTTGGGCTGGCCCTCCCCCGTCTTGGAGGAGACGGCATGGATACCCAGCGGGGTGCGGCGGCTGCCGTTCGTGCTGCCCAGCCCGAACTTGGAGGTGCTGACGGCGTAGTCCTTGACCTTCTTGCCGTTCTTATAAAGCGTCAGCTTTTGGTCGCAGACGGTGACGGCCACGCCGTCGCGAACGACGGCGCGCGGAGGGACATCCCGCGTGTAGCCCCAAGGCGCATGGAGACAGGAAGTCATCATGAGAGCGGCGGAGAGGCTGCAGATGAGGGAAAGATGTTTTGTCATATCTTGTTGAAGGTGTGACAACGAAACTTGTTATGCTGTTCAAACAGTTTTTGCAGCCGCCGCGCGGCGCTGGCGGCGGGCATCCCACAGGCGGGCGAAGGAGCAGGAACTGGTGTAGAAGAAGCCCAGGAAAGGCAACATGAAGAAGAAGGAAGCGATGTCGCCCGTGAGGAGCTTGAGCAGCTCAATCGCCGCAAAGAAGAGGCCGAAGAGCAGCTCCAGCGTGGGCACCAGCACGGATTTGAGGGCCTTGTAGCCGGCCTCTCGCTTCTCGATGGAGAGCGCGCCCTGCTTCGACTCGCCGAACTTGGGCGTGCGCACGAACTCGCTCTGCTGCCCGCACATGGCCTCCAACACAGCCTTGGCGTTGTTCACCGCCATACCGACACCGAGGGCCAGCAGGGGAATCATGAGCGGGAACACCATGTACCAGCGGCGCGGGCGCACAATCATCTCCGCCACCACGTAAAACTGCATCACCGCCACGGAGGCGAAGAAGAAGAGCGCGGAGGTGAGCGCTATCATCCGCGGAGATTCCCACTGCCATTCACCCGTGGGACTGACGAAACCCGCAGCAATGGGCATCACGAGGAAGCAGAGCAGAATAAGCGCGAGGTAGGAGTAGTTGCAGGTAAGGTGCGTCGTCGCCTCCATCTTGGCCTTGAAAGGCGCGTTCGAGCGCCAGATGGTGAAGAGCATCTTGCGGCAAACCTGAATGCAGCCCTTCGTCCAGCGGTGCTGCTGGGCCTTAAAACCGTCCATATCCTCAGGCAGCTCGGCGGGGGTCACGTAGTCGTTGAGGTAGACGAAGCGCCAGCCCTTCATCTGCGCGCGGTAGGAAAGGTCCATATCCTCGGTGATGGTGTCGTGCTCCCAACCGCCGGCATCCACAATGGCGCACTTGCGCCACACGCCCGCCGTGCCGTTGAAGGTGAAGAAGCGGCCCGAGCGGTTGCGGCAGGTCTGCTCCAGTGCAAAATGCCCGTCCAGGAAGATACTCTGAAGGCGCGTGAGCAGGTTCTTGTTGCGGTTGATGTGGCCCCAGCGGGTCTGCACCAAGGCCACCTTCTCGTCCGTGAAATAGGGCATGACCGTCTTGAGAAGGTCGGGCTCGGGGCGGAAATCCGCATCGAGAATCAACAGGAACTCGCCCTTGGCCACGGCATCCGCCGCCTCCAACGCACCCGCCTTGTAACCCGTGCGGTCCGTGCGGTGCAGACACACGATATCGAAGCCCTGCGCACGGTAGTGTTCCACCTGTTCGCAACACAGCGCATAGGTGTCATCCGTGGAGTCATCGAGAATCTGAATCTCAAGCTTATCCTTGGGGTAGTCTATGGCCGTCACCTTCTTCAGCAGGCCTTCCACCACAAACTTCTCGTTGAACATGGGCAGCTGGACGGTCACGAGGGGCCACTCCTCCCACTGCGCTTTGGGCTGCGGCACATCCTTGCGATGCTTGATGTAGAGTGCCACCATGAGCAGGCGGTGGCAGCCGTAACCCGCCATACCGATGAGCACGATGAAATAGGCGCAAAGCCAGCAGATATCAAACCAATTATCAGCCAAAGAAGTCATGAAGATGAAAGAGATAGAGAGATGAATACGGGGGCTCGGCACCCGCCCCGTCCTTGATATTTCAGCGTCAGCAGGGAAGGATTAGCTTGACGCGCGCGGATGGTACGCTATAATCTCCGCGGAGTCAAGCCTATTTTAACAGCAAAACCCACCTCTTCTCTGCTATGAGATTCGCTACTTATCTTCTTCCCGCCTTCTGTATTGCTCTGCCGCTCTGCTACGCGGAAGAGCAGCCTGAACTCAGCGCGGACTTCCCGGTGGAAGACATGGTTGCAGAAGACATGCCGGAGGCTGAAGACAGCGCCGGCGAGCGCCGCCACGGCGAAGTCCCCGCCCTGTTCCGCGATGATTCCGGGCTGGATGACAACCACGCCAACCAGGAGCTGGGCATCAACGTCTACACCGCCCCCTCCATCAGCAAGATTTTTGACCAGCTGGACAACCTGCCCGCCATCCCCGAAGATTACGTGCTGCGCAACCGCACGGAAAAACTGCCGACCGACACGGGCAGCCTCGCGCTGGAGATGGGCTACCTGCTGGCAGACGGTTTTATCGCCGTGCGCAGCGGCCACATGAACGACATCAAACCCATCGCCCTGGACCTGACGCGTTACGGCAAGGCTATCGGCGTAGGTGAAAAGATGAACAGCCACTCCGCAAGCCTCCTCGAGCACGCTGAAAAGGGCCAACTGGAGGAGTTCAAGCGCATCCTCGCCTCCACACAGGGCGACGTCAACGCCGAGCTGACAGCCATGCGCGACCCCGACCTGGCTCACCTGCTCGCCCTCGGCGGTTGGGTGCGCGCACTTGAGGCCGCCGCCGCCGCTATCGAAAACCGCTTTGATGCCACGCAGGCCTCTGCCGTGTTCTACCCCGATGCTCCGGCCTATTTTGACGAGATGCTGGGCTGCCTGAATCCCAAGACGGCCGCCAAGCTGCACGTGCAGGAAATGAGCGCGCTGCTGCTGCAGCTGCGCGATGTGATGACGCTGGCGGAGGGCGAGCTGCCCACCCCCGAGAAGGTTCACACCCTGCACAGCATCTGCACCCGCATTTCCACCCTCGCCGTTGGTGAAGGCCATGAGCACTGAGTGCCGCAGCCTCCCCGTCCGCGATTATCTGGACATGGGCGTCGCCATGAGCGCCCTGCAGTATACGCGCACCCCCCGCCCTGCGTACCGAGTGCTCTTCCGTCTGCGCATGCAGAACGCCGGGCGCGGCAGCGTGCGCCTGTTGGGGCGCAAGTGGACCCTGCGCGACCGCTCCGGCAATACCCGCATCATCGAGGCCGAGCAGCTCTTCAACCAGCAACCCGTCCTCACTCCCGGTTCCGTCTTTTCCTTCAGCGGTTGCCACAGTTTCGACACCACCCCCACGGGGATAGAGGTACGCTTCTTCGGCACTGACCAACGCAACGAGGCGTTTATCACACCTGCATTAAAACTTTCCGTCAACGGGAAATAAGTCCTATATTCGAACATCAACCTTTTCACCTATGCTCATCGCTCCCTCCATGCTTGCCTGTGATTTCCGCCGTATCGGAGAAGAAGCCCAACGAGCCCTCGCCGCGGGGGCCGATTGGCTGCACCTCGATGTGATGGACGGTTCCTTTGTCGACAACATCTCCTTCGGCCCCGACATCTGCGCGGCTATCCGCAAAAGCGTGACGGAGGACGCCTATCTCGACGCCCACCTCATGATTGACGCGCCCGACCACTACCTGCCCCGCTTCGTCAAAGCCGGGGTCAACATGGTGACTATCCATGTAGAGCGCGAGGGGCATGTCGACCTGCACGCCACCCTCGCCGCCATTCGCGAGGCCGGGCTACACGCCGGGCTTGCCGTCAATCCCGCCACACCCGTGGAAAAGGTGCTGCCCTACCTCAGCGAGCTGGATATGGTGCTCGTCATGAGTGTGGTGCCCGGCTTCGGCGGCCAAAGCTTTATGGGCGAGGTGCTGGACAAGGTGCGCACCCTCGCCGCGGAGCGCGTCGCGAAGGGCCTCTCCTTCCTCATCCAGATGGACGGCGGCATCGGCCCCGCACAGGCACCCCTCTGTGCCGAGGCCGGGGCGGATTGCCTCGTTGCCGGCTCCTCCACCTTCCGCGCGCCCGACATGGCTGCCGCCATTGCGGCGATGAAGTAAGCCACACCTGCTGCTGCCATGGATAAAGGCACCAAGAGCCTCGTCAATCTCTTTCTGAGCGTCCTCGCGCCCGTGCTCATCTTGGAGCATTGCTCCGTGAGCGGCAGCGCCCCGTGGCAGCTCGGGCCCGCATGGGCCATGGTCGTAGCTCTCGCCCTGCCCCTCGGCTGCGGCGTGTGGACCTTTCTCGACCAAAAGAAGGCCGATACCATCACCGTGCTCGGCCTCATCGGCACCATTCTGACGGGCGTCGTCACCCTCTATGCCACCACAGGCACCGACTGCGCCATCCGCCCCGACACCCCGTGGTGGTACGCCGCAAAAGAGGCCCTCATCGCCGGGCTGCTGGGTGTTGCCGTACTGCTCACGGCAAAGCGCCGAGACTCACTCCTGCGCCTCTTTGTCTACTCTGACGGGCTTTTCGACATCCGCAGCATCGAGGCCAAGGTGGCCGACCGAGGCACAGCAGAGGCATACGAGAGCATCCTGCGCCGCGCCAGCCTCTACACCGCCCTCTCCCTGCTCCTCTCCGCCGTGGCGAACTTCCTCTTCTCGCTCTATTTCCTGCTGCCCGTGCTCGACCTCCCGGCGGCGGAGCAAGCCGTGGCCTACAACGAGGCCGTAGGCACCATGATGTGGTGGGGCTACCTCGTCATCGGCCTCCCCCTCCTCGGCACGCTCTTCGGCGTCATCCGCTACCTTCAGCGAGCCCTATCCGACCTCACCGGACTCGACAAAGAGCGTATCCTCATGCTCTGACCCCGCCAGCGCCCACTACCCTCATCCCCCGCGCTGAGGCTTTCCGCCACCCATTCGTAGGGAGACAGTTGCAATATTCGTAATGCGTTGCGTCTTAGCATGTTCCGCATTACGAACAATATCATTTTTTTCGCTTACTCCGCGTCGCGTACTGTCAGGGCGCGGGGAGCTTTGCTCCGCCATCTCGTCAGCCCCACCGTCTTTATTGTTTTCGGATGCGGCGGCTCCCGTTTTGATAAGTGCTCAATCTAACTGATAGGGTGCGCATCCCCTACCTATGAAAAACGAGAGACGCCTTTCTCGTGAGTTGTTGCGCGGTACGGGATTATCTCCGCTCGATGCTGCGCGCCTCATCCGAAATCTGTCTGACTGCAAGAAAAATCATCTTGGTCGCGGCACCCTGAATGCCGTGGCGGATTCCGATATTTATCGCATGGGACTCGAAAAACAAGCCGGCAGAGAGCGCTCCGTACCCTTCCGAGAGGCGGTGGAGCGCTATGTATCGACGAAATCTCAGCTGACACGCCGCCGAACGAATGACGAGCGGCGGCAGGTGCTCTTGCGCGTCCTGCGCGCCGTGCCCGAATGGATTGAGCAACCGATACGCGATTGGACGACAGCCCAATGCCGCACAGCTTTGGCAGAGGGGTTCAGCTCCGTCCATGGCCGCAACAAAGGTGTAGTACAACTCAAAGGGCTTTTCCGCTTTGCACGGCAACAGGAATGGTGTGAAGACGACCCGATGTCTCGCATCTCACAAGAGAAAGTCCGCGAGCAGGAGCTGGTGCTGCTGGGACCGCCGCAGATAGGCCGTCTGCTGCTTATGTGCAACCGCATCGGCTACCGAGATTGCGCAGCCGCGGTGGGGCTGATGCTCTGGGCGGGCATTCGCCCCACGGAGGTAGCGCGTCTGCGCTGGAGCGACATTGACCTGCAGGAGGGCGTGGCTTACCTCCCGCCCCAGCACAGCAAAACCGGCGGTGCAAGACAGGTGACGCTGCAACCCGTGCTGATACGCTGGCTGCGCCCTTTGCGACCAAGCAGCTACGGCACTCCCGCCGCGGCTCAAATACCTATCACACCGCGCGACTGGGTGCGCTATTGGCGCAACCTACGCACGGAGGCCGGGTTGCAACCATGGCGGCCGGATACCCTGCGCCACACCTTTGCTTCCTACCATCTGAAGTACTTCGGGGATTTATCCCTGCTACAAAAGGAAATGGGGCACAGCAGCCTGCGCCAACTGCGCACGCGCTACCTGAACATGCGCGGCATCACCGCCGCCATGGCCGAAGCCTTCTGGAAAGGCCGTATCGACGAAAACGGCTTCTACCCGCCCGCCAAGCGCCAAAGACGCAAATAACTGCACTCTATCGAACAGCATCTCGACAAATGGGGATTTGTAGATTTACTATGTACTAGGTACTATGTACTATTTT
>JAKSOV010000086.1 GCA_024405415.1 Akkermansia sp. | reverse complement strand
ATAAATAGTACCTAGTACATAGTACCTAGTAAATCCCGACAAATTCCCATTTATCTCTCTCCTTACATCGCAAAAAAGGCCGACCTCGCATGCGAGGGCGGCCTGAAAATTGACTGTATAGGCGGGTTAACCGATTTCGGCACGACCGGAAAGGCGGGCGCCTTCCTCCATGGAGAGGGCACCGGTGGTGATATCGCCGGAGATGACGGCATGGGCATTGAGGTGGCAGCGGTCGCTCTTGACGTTGCCGTCCACATGGCCGTAGATATGGACCTCGCCGGCCTGGATATTGCCCTTGATGTCAGCCATCTCACCGATGGTCACCTTACCGCTGTCGGAAAGGATTTCACCGTCGATTTTGCCGTCGATGTGCATGTCGTTCTGGAAGCGGATGGAACCGATAATTTCGATACCGGAAGCCAGAACATTGGTGGTGGGAGTGCTCATGGTATGAGATAAAAGTGGTGAGAGTTACAGAGGGGAGGGGGAATTACACCGTCATGATTTCCTTCTCCTTGGCGGCGACCTTCTCGTCCACGCCCTTGACAAACTTGTCGGTGAGCTTCTGCACCTTGTCCTCGATGCGGTGCACGTCGTCCTCGGTGATGACGTTGTCGGCCTTCATCTTCTTGACGCCGTCCATGCCCATCTTGCGGGCACCGCGGATGCGAACCTTCGTCTCCTCGGCGATGCTCTTGACGTACTTCACCAGCTCCTTACGGCGCTCACCGGAGAGCTCAGGGATGGGAAGGCGCACGGAGCGGGCGTCGATGATGGGGGTGATGTTGAGGCGGCTCTCGGCGATGGCCTTCTTGATGTCGTTGAGGGTGCTCGGGTCGAACGGCTGGATGAGGATGGAGCGGGCATCGGGGGTGGAGACCACGGCGATGCTCTTGAGCTTCATGCTGGTGCCGTAGGAGGCAACATAGATGTCCATGTTGTCCACGAGGGAGGGGGAGGCCTTACCCGTGCGCACGCCACCGAAATCGGTGTTCATGTGCTCCACGGCTTCGTCCATAGCGGTCTCGACTTCGAGCAAGAGTGTTTCTTCGTCCATTGTATGTGAGTGTGTTGTGTGTAAAAAACGGTTCAGCTGATGACGGAGCCGATATGCTCGCCCAGCAGCGCGCGGGTGATGTTGCCCTCCTTGTGCATGTCAAACACGATGATGGGCTTCTTGTTATCCTTGCAAAGGGTGAAAGCGGTCTGATCCATGACCTTGAGCTCGCGGGAGATGCATTCCTCGTAGGAAATGGCATCGAAGCGCGTGGCGGAGGGGTCCTTCTTGGGGTCGGCGGAGTAGACGCCGTCCACGCTGGTGGCCTTCATCACCACCTCGGCATTGATTTCGCAGGCGCGCAGAGCGGCGGCGGTGTCCGTGCTGAAGAAGGGGTTGCCCGTACCTGCGGCGAACACGACGACCTCGCCGTGGCGCAGATAGTTGCGGGCGGTGTTGCGGCCGTAGGGCTCGGCGACGTTGCGCATCTCGATGGCGCTCTGCACATGAGCGGGCACGCCCGCCTCCTGTACGGCGGAGCAGATGGAAAGCGCATTCATAACCGTAGCGAGCATGCCGACGTAATCAGCCGTGGGGCGGTCCATGCCGCGCACGCTGGCCTTGGCACCGCGCCAAATGTTACCGCCGCCTACCACGATGGCAATCTGAAGATCGGCCTTCTGCTGGGCCTCGGCAATCTCCTTGGCAATACGGGCCACGATTTCCGGGGAAATATTGTCCTTACTGCCGGGTGCGCGGAGCGCCTCACCGCTGAGTTTCAGCAGGATACGCTTATATGTAGGTTGTACGGTCTCGCTCATGGAACAGATGCGTTTTTTCTCTCGGGAGAGTGTGCCACGTTCTCCCCTGAAAAGCGAGCACAAAATGTGACCGCGGGGGAAATTCACTGCGAGCGGAGGCTTCAGAATGCCAGCTTGCCGCCCAAACGGAAGTACAGACCGGGGCGCGCCTCATACTTCTCCAGCGTGTGGCGCCCCGTCTTATCCTTCACGCGGAATGCGTTGTGAACCGCCGAGCCGATATCGCCGAAGGCCGTCACCTTCGCCGAGCCTAGGGGCACATCCGTCTCAACATTCAGACCGAGGATAACGTCGCTCATGCGCAGCTGCTCCGTCTCGTGGCGGCGGCGCACCGTCCACGTGCCGTAGTTCCACTGCACAAAGGGGCCGAACTTCAGGTGGTTGATGCCCGCATAGCGGTAGGAGAAGCGCATGGCCTCCAGCGACCACTCCCATTGCGAGGGGGTGCAGTAGCGGAAGTTCACCAGCGGCAGCACCATGTGCTCGTAGTAGTCGGGCATCACCGCCGCGCCGATGGAATAGAAGCAGTGCGGCGAAATGCGCCCCATGAGAGCGGCATAGCCGCCGAGGTACCAATCCTGCGCGCTCATCTGGTCAAAATCCGAGGCATAACTCGGCGTGAAGCCCAGCTGAACACGTGTACGCTCGCCCAACGCATGGGAGACGGAGGCATGCAGCGAGACGGTGCTCATGTGATTTTCATCCAGCGCCGAGGCCCCACGACCGTCCAGCCATGTCTGGCGGAGGGAGAGTTTGCCGTCAAAGCTCCAACCCATCCACGTCGCGCGGCTCGGGTCATTCAGCGGCAGGGAGAGGAAGAAATTCGTCATTGTCAGATGCCCGCGGCTGCCGTGCAGACGCATCTTGCCCAAGCGCTCGAAATACACATCGTTAGGGATGAACGCGCGGCGGGACTCATAGGATGCGGGCGAAGAATCGGGCGTCGCATAAATGGGGTCGATACCCGTGTCATAGCCCGTATCATAGGGGCGATCGGCCCCGGTCGGGGCGTATGCAGGAGCATCATAGGCGGGAACGTCGTAGGCAGAGGCACCCGCGCCCTCGTCCCAAACCTGTGCCGCCAGCGTAGACGACAGAGCTAACATCACGCACACAATTTTCTTCATGCGCCCATTCTCTCACAAAAGGCACACCGTGAAAAGCAGGAAATTCAAGAGCTTAATCGCGTTCCTGCCCCGATACTGCAAAAAAAATCCGTTTTTTACCACTTTTTTCTTGCCAATTGCGGCGAAGGCGTGTATTATCTGCCCCGCACCCCGCATCAAGCGGGCGGCACAAGTGGCTCGGTAGCTCAGTTGGTAGAGCAGCGGATTGAAAATCCGCGTGTCGGCGGTTCGATCCCGTCCCGAGCCACCATTTTTGTCTTTAGGCCTCGCGTTCGATGACGCCGGGGCTTTTTTATTGGTCGAATCGACGCTTGCCTCTTGCATACGCGCGCGCTTTGTGCTTTACTAGCGGGTAAGCTATGAAGAAAACTCTTTTTCTCTCCCTCGCGCTTGCATCCTGCGCCCTATCAGCCACCGAAACACGCCTGCTGAACGGTGTGACGACGGAAAGCGGGTGGTTCGACGTGAGCAAGTATCTGGTGCGTGACCCCGAAGGCGGCATCAATGACTCCCAGACCTGCGCCGCCGTGACGGCCTCCAACATGCTGGCCTACTGGTACTCCCAACACCCTGAAGCTGCCAAAGATGCGGTGGGTGCCGACACCATCTACGACCGCATTTTCGACTACACCAAGAATGCCTCCACCACCATTTCGGCGGACTGCAATTTCTACGCCTCGGCCTATAACCACGCCTCGGCAGAGGCCGTTTGCACAACCGCCACCTATGTTCCCACGGATCTCGGCTACAAGGTGGATGTAACTCCCGCCGGGCACGCGCTGACAGGCTCCCTCTACACTTCCATGAGCGTTCAGGAGGCCATTACGTGGGGCCTTCAGAACAATCTGGCCATGGGTCTGACGATGAACCAGACTCCCGGCAAGGGTGCGCACGCCCTCACCATCTGGGGCGGCACGTATGAGTCATACGGTGTGGGCGATCCCGAGCGTCTGACCGGCATCTACTACACCAACTCCGATAACGGAGAAGAGTTGAATTACGCGACCTTCTCCTCTGCCCCGAATGCGGACGGCGAAACAGAATATTTTTTCAATGACGGCACCAACCGCCGCTGGAAGATGGTGGAAATCACCTTCCTGCTCGACCCATACGCCACGGCTCCCGAAAACCCGGACAACAACAAGGTCTTCCTGGGTAAGGGCGTCACCGTGGGCGACTACACCCTCGGCGGAAAACATGCCGACGCCACCTCTTTCTGGCTGAACGCCAACGCCACGCTGAACATCGGTGAGGGCATGGAGCTGGCTTCCTCCCGTGTGCGCACGGAGGTCCCGACAGCGGGCTTCACCGCCGAGCTGACGGGCAAAGGCACCTACATTGCAGAGGACTTCAAGATGGGCCTTGCCAAACTCGGCAAGGACTGGAGCGGCACCGTGCGCCTGACGGGAGAGGCGGGCTCTCTGGGGGTAGGCATGCTGAACGAGGCCGCCGTCAAAGGCTCCGTGGCCGAGCTGAGCGCCGCAACGGCATCCGACTGGAAGGAAGGCGGCACCGTTACCGCCGACCTCAGACTCACCAACAACAGCCTCGGCGCCGCGGGCCTGAGCATCACCGAGCTTAGCGGCGAAAAGAACATCACCTTTGCGGGTGCCGTCAGCGGCACGGGTGATATGCGCCTTGCCGATGAAAAGGGCGGCGCCAAGATGAGCTACGCCTTTGAGGGCGATGTCAAGGATTGGACCGGCAGCCTGCGCTCCGGGCTGAGCAAAGAGTCCGAACTGAATGTCACCTTCAAGAACAACAAAGAGGTGAACGCCAATGTGGAAAACATCGGTGCCGGCAAGGTTTCCGTAGCCTTTGAAAAGAACACCGTTGTCAACGGCAACCTGCTCAACCTCGACAAAGGCACCATGAGCGTCACCGCTGCGGACGGCACAAGCTTCAACGGCAACCTTGTGGTGGATACGCTCGTGCTCAACGGGCAGGTTACCATCACGGACTTCGGCACCGCCCAAAGCCGTTCCCTGCCCTCGGGCGTGACGGACACGGAGCACTTCAAGGTGCAGGAAATCATCTTCAACAGCGGCTCCTCCCTGACCTTCAGTGGTGACTTCGACCTCTCGAATGTGTCCGTGACGCTCTCACAGAGCTACCTCGACACCCTCACCACGGGCAGCCCTGTTACGCTCATTTCCGCAGCCACCGGCAGCACGCTGAGCGGTTTCGCCACGCTCACAAACGCCCCCTCGGGCTATGAGTTGGCGGTGGAGAACGGCAATCTGGTGCTCAAGTCGACGAGCATGAGTGACAGCATCGAGTTCGCGCTTGCGTCCGTGCAGCTCACGGGCAACGAGCTGACCCTCATTCCCATGGAAGCGATTCCTCAAGAGCTGGACCTCGGGGCGTTGGATGTCATCAATATGGCGGTTGACAGCGCCATCATCAATCAGCTCTTCATCGACGGTGCGGACCCGAACGCCATGGTGACGCTCACCATCGGCGGCTACAAGGAACTCACCAACGTCACCTTCATCGTTGACGGTCAAGCCAGTTACAGCGGCGAAGGCAACGGACGCTACCGCCTCGGCAGCATCCCCGAGCCGACAACGCCCACGCTTTCTTTGCTGGCTCTCGCAGCCCTCGCCGCCCGCCGCAAGCGCTGTTAAAACAATACTCAGGAGTTTCTCTCATAGGCGCCCACTCAATATTGAGCGGGCGCCTTTTTTTTCAGAATTAAAGCCTTCTCCTGCGACATTCGGATTAGACGCTTTTCCGCTATCCGAGAGGCGAAACGCCGCAACCGACCTTTTCCCGGAGTTTGTTCTTGCAGGCACGGCGCGGTTTCGCTAGAATAGCGGGAACATATGAGTGCTGCAGATGATTTAAGCCTGGAGGAGTTGGAAGCACGCGCCGCTGCGCTGGAGCAGGAGCTGGCGGCGTTGCGCTCCGTCATTGCGGCCCGCATGGCTCAGGAGATGCTGGGGGTGCCCACTCCTCAACCGCAGACCACGGCGGAAGAAGCCCCCGTGGCCTCCTCTCTGCGCCTCTGCGGTTATTTGAGCGACGGCACGCTGTGGGACATGGCCATTCCCTTCTCCGCCATCGGTCGCGAGGGCGGCGTCACCATCGGGCGCGATGAGAACGCAGCGGATGTGCCCCTGCCCGAGGGCTGTGTCTCGCGCTGCCACCTGCGACTCTTCCTCAATGAGAACGGCCTGGCCGTGGCGGATTTAGGCTCCACCAACGGCACCTTCATCAACAGCGCCCCCCTGCCCCCCGAGGCAACGGGCACGCTGTCAGACGGCGACACGCTGACGCTCGGGTCCCTGAACCTGCGCGCTGACCTTCTCTTCTGATTCTTTTCCGCTCCGCCGCCATGTTGTTCGAACACCAAGTGCTCACGCCCCGGGGGCGGTTGGTAGCCATGGAAAAACTCTTCGAGCAGCATGCCCGCCGCGAAGGTGAGCTGCTGGACCACGGTCACGTGCCCGTGGAGGTGTTGGAGGCCTTCGGCGCCTTTGAAACACCCGTGCGCCACGCGCTGGAAGCCGCCGTAGCCCACACGAAGGACCGCACCCACATTGCCGCCCTGCGCAAGATTGAGAAGACGCTCAACGCTCTGCCCGACGCGCTCATGGGCACCCTCTGCGCCGAGCCGAGCGAGGATTGGCTGGGCTTCTACCGCCGCCTTATCGAGCTGCACAACCTTATCACCGACACGGCGGCGGAACTGGACCCTGAAGAGTACGAAGCCATGCTGCAACGCATGGTGCTGCTCGCGGACAGCGTGTCCCGCCACTCCCGCGTGCGGATGGAGGCGGCAGCAGCCTTCACCCTGCTGCTCATGCAGATTGAGCTGCAACGCCAGCGCCCCAAGAAGGCCAAGCGCAAACCCAAGCGCAAGAAGAAGGCCAAACGCAAACCTGCTGCCAAACGCACAGAGAAGACGGAAACGGCTGAGGCGTAAGGGAACGGCGGCAGCGCCACAAAGGGGGATTTGTAGATTTACTATGTACTAGGTACTATGTACTATTTTTGAA
>JAKSOV010000085.1 GCA_024405415.1 Akkermansia sp. | reverse complement strand
ATAAATAGTACCTAGTACATAGTACCTAGTAAATCCCGACAAATCCTCCTTTGTCGTTCTCTTGTATCAGAAATCCCTTGCCGCAGACGCGCGGGTGTGGTATTTTAGAGCTGTCAATTTTTCTTTTGTCATGAATACGCAACTTCGTATTGCCATCGGTTCGGATCACAAAGGCGTTGATTTGAAGGAAGCCGCCGTGGAGCTGCTCCGCAGCGAGGGTTTCACCGTGGAGGATGTCGGCCCTGCCACCAAGGAGTCCTGCAACTATGCTGAGTACGCCAATGAGGTGTGCAAGCGCGTGACGGACGGCCGCGCCGACCGCGGTATTCTCATCTGCTTCTCAGGGCAGGGGATGTGCATCGCTGCTAATCATTGGAAGGGGGTCCGCTGCGGTCTCATCACCAGCCCGCAGATTGCCTCCCTCTCCCGCCAGCACAACAACTCCAATGTGATGAGCCTGCCCGCTGCCTTCGTCGATCCCGAGGATTTGGAGGATATCTTCCACGCCTGGTTCGGTGAGGAGTTTGAGGGCGGCCGCCACATCGACCGCCTTGCCAAGGCAAGCGGCTCTCCCCTTGCTGTCGTTGACCCCGAGATTGCGGGCTACATCGAGGAAGAACGTCGCCGCCAGAACAACAATATCGAGTTGATTGCCTCCGAGAACTTTACCTCCCCCGCCGTCATGGAGGCGCAGGGATCCATCCTCACCAACAAGTATGCCGAGGGCTACCCCGCCAAGCGTTGGTACGGCGGCTGCGAGGTGGTGGACAAGGTGGAGCAGCTGGCCATCGACCGTGCTAAGGCCCTCTTCGGTTGCGACCACGCCAATGTGCAGGCGCACTCCGGCTCTCAGGCCAACAATACGGTGTATCAGGCCTGCATCAAGCCCGGTGACACTATCCTTACCATGGACCTCGCCCACGGCGGCCACTTGTCCCACGGCTTCAAGGCCAACTTCAGCGGCAAGCTCTACAAGGTGGAGCACTACGGCGTGGACCCCAAGACCGAGTGCATCGACTACGACGCTCTGGCCGAGAAGGCCCGCGAGGTGAAGCCTGCGCTCATTCTGGCCGGTGCCTCCGCCTACTCCCGCACCATCGACTTCAAGCGCATCCGCGAGATTTGCGACGAGGTAGGTGCCATCATGTTTGTGGACATGGCGCACATCGCCGGCCTTGTGGCTGGCGGCGCGCACCCCTCCCCCGTTCCCTATGCGGACTTCGTGTCCACCACCACGCACAAGAGCCTGCGCGGCCCCCGCGGCGGCATCGTGATGTGCAAGGAGAAGTGGGCCAAGAAGCTCGACAGCGCTACCTTCCCCGGTCTGCAGGGCGGCCCGCTCATGCACGTTATCGCCGGCAAGGCTGTTTGCCTCGGCGAGGCATTGAAACCCTCCTTCCGCGAGTATGCCAAGCAGATTGTCAAGAACTCCAAGGCCATGGCCGCGGAACTCACCAAGCTCGGTTTCCGCGTGGTGGCAGGCGGCACGGACAACCACTGCTTCCTTGTGGATATCAGCGTGAAGGGCCTCAACGGTGCCGAAGCTCAGGTGGCTCTTGATAAGGTGGGCATTACCGTCAACAAGAACGCCATTCCCTTCGACAAAGGCTCCACCACGCAGCCCAGCGGCATCCGCATCGGCACCCCCGCTGTCACCACGCGCGGGATGAAGGAGGACGACGTCCGCAAGGTCTGCCACTACATTGCCCGCTGCCTGGCCATTCTCGCTGCGCAGAAGGTGGTGGAGACGCCGAACGCCTACGACGCTCTCCGCGCCGAGGTGTCCGCTTTTAACAAGGCCTTCCCGATGCCCTGAACGGGGATGTGCCAATCATCAAGTTCGGCGCCCGGCGGCGCAGGATAAGCAAACAGGCCTGACGGTTACGTCAGGCCTGTTTGTTTTGTTTGTCGCGCCGAGCGTCGCGCAAATATCGTAAACGAGTTATGGAAAACGCTTACCAGTTGTTGTCCTGCGCGAAGAGCTGCGCATTCTTGTGGCCTTGGGCGGCGGCTTTCTGCACCCAGTAGCGGGCCTGAGATTCATCCTGCGCCACGCCGAGACCATGGAAGTAGCAGCGGCCGAGGTTGTATTGGCCGTCGGCATTGCCGAGGGTGGCACTGCGGCGGAAACATTCCGCGGCGCGGGCTTCGTCTTGCAGCACACCTTCGCCGTTGCGGTAGCAGAGGCCGAGGTTGTTGAGTGCGGAGGCATCACCCGCTGAGGCGGCTCGCTCGTACCAGCGGTAGGCAAGGTTCAAATCCTTCGGCACGCCGGAGCCCGTGGCATAACAGGTGCCGAGGTTGTCCTGCGCATTCGTGTTGCCGCCTTCGGCTGCCAGCGCGTACCAGCGCACGGCTTGCGTCATGTCCTGCGGCACACCGTGGCCGAAGTCATAGCACTTGGCGAGCATGAGCTGAGCCTCCGTGCTGCCGTCCATAGCCGCGGCGCGGTACAGCGGCACGGCGGCGGCGTAGTCGCCGGTGGAGTAGAAGGCCTGCGCGCGGTTGTACTGCTCGACGGTGCTCGTGCAGGCTGTCAGCAGCGCAGCGAGGGAAAGGAGGAAAAACGTGTGTTTCATCATCAGGAGAGGGAGAGAAGATAGCGTTCGGCATCCAACGCGGCACGGCAACCCATGCCCGCGGCGGAAATGCCTTGGCGGTAGGTCGGGTCCGCCACGTCACCGGCGGCGAAAAGACCGGGGGTCTTGGTCTCGGTGGAAGGCGCCTTGGTGTTGATGAAGCCCGCTGCGTCCGTCTCCGCGAGGTCGCCGAGGAACTTGCTGTTGGGCGTGTGGCCGATGGCCATGAACACGCACTTCACCTCCAGCGGGCGCTCCGCGCCCGTCACGGTGTCCTTGAGGGTGACGGAGGAGACTTCGCCTTCGGCATCCGTGTGATAGGCGGCAATCGTGCTGTTCCAAACGGGGGTAATCTTGTCGTTTTTAAGCACGCGATCCTGCATGGCCTTGGAGGCGCGCAGCGCATCGCGGCGGTGGATGAGATAGACGCGGGAGGCAAAGCGGGTGAGGAAAGAGGCTTCCTCACAGGCGCTGTCGCCGCCGCCCACCACGCACACGGGCACATCCTTGTAGAACGCGCCGTCGCAGGTGGCACAGGCGGTCAGACCGTGGCCGATGAGCGCACTTTCGCCCTCCAGCCCGAGGTAGCGCGCCGTGGCGCCCGTGGCCACGATGACGGCCTGCGCCTTGTACGCGCCGCCGGAGGTGGTGACCACAAAGAGACCGCTGCAGCATTCCTGAGAGACGGAGACGACATCCTCATAGGCATAGCGCGCGCCGAACTTCTCGGCCTGTTGGCTCATGGCGAACATCAGGTCCGGGCCCATGATGCCGTCGGGGAAGCCGGGGAAATTTTCAATCTCGGTCGTGGTGGTGAGCTGCCCGCCGATTTGATTGCCCGTGAATACGAGCGGTGCCAGCCCCGCGCGGGCGGCGTAGATGGCGGCGGTGTAACCGGCAGGGCCGGTGCCGATGATGATGAGTTTTTCGTCCATTTCCCCCATTTTAGCACGCACTGCCCGTTCGGCAAGAAGATAGTTCGTCAGTGCTGCATCTGCCCGAGAGTTCATAAGGCCTTGACCTATGCGCTCGCGCGTGGTATATTGTGCCCACGGCCACTGACGCCGAATAACGTATCTTTCACCATGTCTACCGAGCTTCCTCAAGTCCAGCAGTCGAATCTTCGCGGTGCCAACGTCACCATCGTGGCGGCTACCTACAACCAAAAATACACGGATGCGTTGCTGCAGAACTGTTTGGATGAGTTCGCGGCGAACGCGCCCTATGTGCAGCTCAATGTGGTGCGCGTGCCGGGCGCCTTTGAAGTGCCCGTGATGGTGAAGCGCGCGATTGTGAGCGCGGATATTTCTCCCGATGTGGTGATTGCTTTCGGCGTTATCCTGCGCGGCAGCACGGCCCATGCCGATCTCGTCGGTTCGGCGGTGACGGGTAAGCTGCTCGATATTGCCTGCGAAACGCTGGTGCCCGTGGTGCATGAGGTGCTGCTGCTGGATAACGAGGAACAGGCCTTTGCCCGCTGCGTGGCCGCCGCCCTCAACCGCGGTCGCGAGGCCGCCCGTACGGCCATTAACCTGCTGGAGCTGGTGGAAAAACAGTCCGGCCTCTCCCGCGTGGTGGAGCGCCAGCGCAAGATTGCTCGCCGCGGTTCCCTCCTTTAATTTAACCCGAATTCTTTTCTCTGCTGACTATGACGAATCGCAGTCAAGTGCGCCGCTGTGCGCTTAACCTCATTTACGCCCTTGCCGAAAACGGTTCGGATGCCGCCGCCTTCAACCGAGACCTCTTCTGGGGCATCGCGCTGGAGAAGGAGACCGAGCACTACCACACGGCTCTCGCCAAGGCCGCGCTGCACATCTGCCGCAACTCGGCGGATTCCGCCCGACTGCTCACGGAGCGCTCCATGCAGATGGAAAACGCTATGCATGGTGACCTGACGACCGCTGCTCTGCGCGAGGAGGTGGCCCGCTACGCACAGCGTTCCGCCGCATTTGAGTCCGCTTTGGATACCCTGCGCCTGAGCCTGACGGACAAGCGCCGCCAGAGCTGGGAGCCGCTGGCTGAGGCATCTGCCGCCGTCATTACGCTGGCCGACGTGCTGGTGAAACTCGGCGAGGCGCTGCTGCCGCAGCTGGCGGATGCCGTGGTTTACCGCGAGGTGACGGACAGCTACGCCGCCCTCATCCGCCGCCGCGCCCGCATGCTGAGCACCGCCGCTGCGTTGGCCGACCCGTCGGCCATGGAACCCACCAAGGAGCTGGCCGGTCTGCAGAAGCAAGCCGCTACGCTGGCCGAACTCCGCCCCGCCGCGGAGGAACTGGCGGACGGAGTGCTGGCCAAGCAGGAGGAGCTGGAATCGCTGATGGCGCCTCTGTTGCAGAACTACACGACGGAGCGCCTCGACGCGGTGGACAAGGCCATCCTGCTGCTCTCGCTCTACGAGCTGCGCGTCAACAAACTGGAGGTCGCCATCGTGGTGTCCGAGGCGAACGCGCTGGCCCATGCCTACTCCGGATCCAAGAGCGCGCCTTTCATCCACGGTGTCATCGCCGCCGCGGCCAAGCTGTGATTTTTCCCCGCCTCCTCCCATGGCCCACTTCTTCAACCGCCTGATTGACAAGTTCCTCGGCGAACCCGAAATCGATTGGGATGAGCTGGAGGCTGATCTCATTTCCTCCGACATCGGTGCTAAGCGCGTGCTGCCCCTCATCGAGGAGTTGCAGGAAAAGGATGATCAGGATGCCATCGACATCGTTGACCACATCAAAGAGCAACTGCGCGCCGCGTTCCCCGCAGAGCTGCCGCAGCTGCCGCAGCCCGCGGAGGGCAAGCCTGCCGTGCTCATGATGGTGGGGGTGAACGGTGCCGGCAAGACGACGACGAGCGCCAAGCTCGCCTACCGTTTGCAAAAGCAGGGCCACAAGGTGATGCTCGCCGCGGCGGATACCTTCCGCGCCGCCGCCGTGGAGCAGCTGGAGAGCTGGGCCGCCAAGCTCAACGTCCCCCTCTATCGCGGGCGCGACAACCAGGACCCCGCCTCCGTCTGTTTCGAGGCGCATGCCAAGGCTCTCGCCGGGGGCTACGACTACCTCATCTGCGATACCGCGGGCCGTCTGCACACCCGCCACAACCTCATGGAGGAGCTCTCTAAAATCCGCCGCACCCTCGGCAAGCAGGATGAACGGGCCCCCCACGCTTGTTATCTGGTGGTCGATGCCACCACGGGCGGCAACGCACTCATGCAGGCGCGCGAGTTCCACAAGGCCACCCCGCTGGATGCCGTTGTCATCACCAAGATGGACGGCAGCGGCAAAGGCGGCGTTGCCGTCGCTATGCAGGATGAGCTGCAACTCACGCCGATTTTCCTCGGCATCGGCGAAGGCAAGGACGATCTGCGACCCTTCAGGGTCGGGGAGTTCGTAGACGAACTCCTCTGAAAATGTACGAAGTACGATGTACGATGTACGAAGGATAGAGTTCGGCTCGCTACCGCTCGCAAGATTTTCCGGACGCAAAGCGTCCTTCCCCCTTTTTTCCCTGCGCGGCTTTGCCGCGCCGAATTCAAACTTCGTACATCGTACATCGTAAATCGTACATTCTATGCTTTCTCTTCTTGAATACACGCCCTCCGAGCTCACGGAGCTGCTCGCTTCCATGGGGCATAAAGCTTTCCGTGCCACGCAGGTGATGGAGTGGATGTGGAAGCACCGCGCCAAGGATTTTGCGGAGATGAGCAACCTGCCGCCTGCCCTGCGGGCGGAGCTGGCGGCACGCTTCATCCTGCGCCCGTTGGAGGTGGTGGAAGTCAACGAAAGCCAAAACGGCACAGCCACCAAAAAATTCCTCTCCCGCATGCAGGACGGGCACCTTGTGGAATCCGTCATCATCCCCGCGGCGGTGGGGCAAGGCGGGGCTCACAGCGGGCGCATCACGCTCTGCGTCTCCTCGCAGGTGGGCTGCGCCTTCGGCTGCAAGTTCTGCGCCAGCGGCCTGCTCGGCCTCACCCGCAACCTGACGACCGCCGAAATCCTCGGGCAAATCCTTGCCGCAGAAGAAATCAGCGGCGAGCGTGTGGACAACCTCGTCTTCATGGGCATGGGCGAACCCCTCGCCAACATCGACAATCTTTTAAAGGCTCTCACGCTCATCATGGAGCCGAAAGCGCTCAACATCGGCGCGCGCCACATTACCATCTCCACCAGCGGCAATGTGCCCGGGCTCAAGCGCCTCGCCGCCTTCGGCAAGCCCTTACGCCTCGCCGTCTCCCTGCACGGCGCGAGCGACGAGGTGCGCTCGCAGGTCATGCCCGTGAACCGCAAGTGGCCGCTCGGCGAGTTGCTGCCCGCCTTGAAAGAGTGGAATACCACGGGCAAGCACATGATTACGCTGGAGTACATTCTCATCCAAGACGTGAACGCCATGCTGCCCGAAGCCCGCAAGCTCGCCCGCATCGCGCGCGAACTCAACGCCAAGGTCAACCTCATCCCCTACAACACGGTGGAAGGCCTTCCTTGGGTGCGACCCTCCGAGGCGGATTGCAAGGCCTTCTGCCGCGCGCTTATCGCTGAGCACATCCCCGTCACCATGCGTTACGAGAAAGGCCACGACATCAACGCTGCCTGCGGCCAGCTCCGCCTCCGCAAGGTGAGGAGCGACAAATAGGGATTTGTAGATTTACTATGTACTAGGTACTATGTACTATTTTTGA
>JAKSOV010000084.1 GCA_024405415.1 Akkermansia sp. | reverse complement strand
TAAATAGTACCTAGTACATAGTACCTAGTAAATCCCGACAAATTCTCATTTGTCGAACAGCCGTTTGTGCCCCGCCTCCTCCCTACAGTCGCTGTTTAGCCTTGCCAAAAGGCAGGGGGCGTGTCAAGATAGACCCATGCGATTCCATACCTCCCTTGCGGCTTTTTCGGCCATGGTTTTGGCAGCACTGGCCGTGTTTACGGGCTGCCAGCAGGGCGGCTCTCTGCTGCGGACACCGCCTGCGGTGCAGTTCCGCGCCGTCAATTCTCCCATCATCCCCCGCTCTGTCTCCAAGATGGCCAAGGAGGTGAATATCAAGGTGCGCATCATGCCCTCCAACACCAAACCTCGCCGCGGTGCCAAGCGTCTGCGCCCCACCTTCATCACCATCCACAGCACGGCCAATCACAGCAGCACGGCCACGGCCATGCAGCATTCACGCGCCCTCTGCCGCGGTGCTTTCTCCAACAAGAGCTGGCACTTCACGGTGGATCAGTACATGGCCGTGCAGAATCTCCCCCTGAACGAGACGGGCTGGCACGCCGGCAATGCTGCGGGTAACAACAACTCCATCGGCATCGAGATGTGTGAGTGTGAGAATCGCGGTCACAATCACTTCCGCACATGGGACCGCGCCGCCAAGCTCACGGCTCTTCTCATGAAGCGCTACGGCATCAACCAACGCCGCGTGGTGCCGCATTACCACTGGACGCACAAGAACTGCCCCACGCCGCTGCTGACCAACGGCAAACCCGGCCCCAAGTGGGCGTGGTTCCACTCCCGCGTGGATTACTACTATCGCTGCATCAACAACGGCAAGTCAAATCGCTGAACGGAGGATTCATGCGCCTTTGCCTCACCACATCCCTTTCCTCCCTGTCTTGGCTGTTGCCGCGGGAACAAGCCGCCCTACAGGCGGCGGGGGTGCTGACCGTGGGAGATGCCTTGGCGCGCATCCCGCGGCGCTATGAGGACAGGCGGCGCTCGGCTGATATCGCCTCGCTGACGGACGGCGACACCGTGAGCCTGCCTGTGCATGTGTACAGCGCGGGCTGGCGCTTCTCCTACAAGCGATATTTCGAGGTGTCCGCAGGGGCGGAGGGCGACCCGCACGGCGCGCGACTGTTGCTGCGCTGGTTCAACATGCCCTATGTGGCCAAGCTGTTGGCGGTGGGCATGAACCTCTCCGTCTACGGCAAGGTGAAAATCTACGGCGGCAAGCTCACGCTCGCCAACCCGGATTTTGAGGTGATGGAGGAGGAGGACACGGGGGCGCGTCTTGTGGCCGCCGCCATGGGGATGGCCGTGTGCCCGCCTGCGGGTGAGGTCGCCCCCGCTGCCGAGCGCATCCACACGGGGCGCATCGTGCCTATCTACCGCGCGGTCTCGGGTATGCCCGCCCGCAATTACCGCACGCTGGTGTGGCGTGTGCTGCGCGAGCTGCCTGCCGACACCCCGCCCCCGGGCTATGACCCCGCCCCCGCCTACCCATGGCGGCAGGCCGTCCGAGACATCCATTTCCCCGCGGAACAAGCCGATGCGGACAAGGCGCGTCTGCGTTTCGCGCTGGAGGAGTGCTTTACGCGCCAATTTCGCGTGGCGTGGAAGCGCGCGCGGTCGGAAGCACGCGCGGGGCAAGTGACCGCTACGGATGATGCCTACGTCCGCGAGCTGTTGGACGCACTGCCTTTCTCCCTGACAGGGGCGCAGCAACGCTGCGTGGAGGAAATCCGCGCGGATATGGCGAGCCCGCGCCAAATGAACCGCCTCTTGCAAGGCGATGTCGGCAGCGGCAAGACGCTCGTGGCTCTCTGTGCCATGCTCTACGCCATCGGCAGCGGCAAGACCGCCGCGCTCATCGCCCCGACGCAGATTCTCGCGGAGCAGCATTTCCGCAACTTCCGCCGCCTGTTGGCGCACACGGATATCCCCATCTCCCTGCGCACGGGCGGCCGCGCGGACGACACGGGCTTGGTGCTTGAATCCCCCGATGCGGATGACGGCACGCCGCGCCTCATCATCGGCACACACGCCCTGCTGTACAAGAAGAGCCGCCCGAAGCACCTCGGCCTCGCTGTCATCGACGAGCAGCACAAGTTCGGCGTGGAGCAGCGCGAGGCCTTTATCTCCTCCGCCGAGGGGGAGGTGCCCGATGTGCTGGTGATGACCGCTACCCCCATCCCCCGCACCCTCACGCTTACGCTCTACGGCGATTTGGATGTCTCCGTCATCGACGAGCTGCCGCCCGGCCGCGGTGAAATCACCACTGCCACCCGCAACCCCGACCGGATGCAGCGCGTCATCAAGTTCATGCGCGACGAGTTGGCCGAGGGGCGCCAAATCTACATCGTCTCCCCGCTGGTGGAGGAGAGCGAGAAACAGGACCGCGCCTCCGCGGTCGCTCAGCTCGCCCATTGGCAGGAGATTTTCCCCGAGCAGCGGCTCGGCCTGCTGCACGGCCGCCTCTCGCCCGATGAAAAGGACGCCGTGATGAGCGCCTTCCGCTCCGGCGAGACGAACATCCTTGTGGCCACCACCGTGGTGGAGGTGGGCGTGGATGTGCCCAACGCCACCATCATGCTCATCAACGATGCGGACAGCTTCGGGCTTTCCCAGCTCCACCAGCTGCGAGGGCGCATCGGCCGCGGTCAGCACAAGAGCTGGTGCATCCTGCTCTCCAAGGCCAAGGAAGGCGAGCCCGGGCGCGAGAAATGCGACATCATGTGCCGCACCCTCAATGGCTTTGAGATTGCGGAGGAGGATTTTCGGCTGCGCGGCCCCGGCGATGTGCTCGGCACGGCGCAGAGCGGGTTGGGAGCTGTGCAGTTCCCTGAGTGGCTGGCGGACATGCGCCTCATCCACCGCGCCGCGCGTGATGCTGCCGCCATCCTCGCCCGCGACCCCGAACTCCTCCTCCCCGAACACGCCTCCCTGCGCGCCCTCGTGGCCGGCGAGAGTGATACTCGCGTAGTGAGCTGAGGAACGATAAAGGAGGATTTGTAGATTTACTATGTACTAGGTACTATGTACTATTTTTGAATAGAGTGCGGCTGTCGCCGCAAGGATGGGAAACCCGTTCTGACGCTTGCGTCAGAACGGGTTCGTTATCTCGCGGCGTCCCTGTCACGGCGTAGCCGTAGGCGAAGACGGAAGCCGCCGAACTTGATAAATAGTACCTAGTACATAGTACCTAGTAAATCCCGACAAATTCTCATTTGTCCCTCATCCCGCTTTGCTCTTGCTGCGGCGCAACGCTTTCGTTATAATGCGGTGCATGACTGACATGCTTGTCCGACTCTACGCCTTACCCGACGGTGGCGCGGCCCGCGCTGCGCTCGCGGAGCAGGGGATTACCGTGCGTCTCTGCAATCCCTTTGAACGGCACATTGTTGCGGACTGGGTGGGGCGCTGTTTCAGCGCGCGCTGGGTGGATGAATTCAAAGTGGCCATGGGGCATCAACCCGTCGGCTGCGTGATTGCCACGCATGGCGGCAAGCCCATCGGTTTTGCCTGCTACGATACCACGGCTCGCGGTTTCATCGGCCCCATGGGCGTGGACCCCGAGGCGCGTCAAGGCGGCATCGGCCGCGCATTGCTCATCACCGCGGCGGAGCAGATGCGAGCTCTCGGTTATGCCTATGCCGTCATCGGCGGCGTGGGACCCAAGGAATTTTATAAAAAATGCGTCGGCGCGACCGAAATCAGCGGCTCCGACCCCGGAATTTACGCCGATATCCTCCCTGCGCCGCCGGCAAAGTGAATTTTGCTTTTCTTTTTTATAGAAACTTAACTCTTTACCTTGACAGCAGCGGGAAATCCTGCTAACTTTCAGAACGTAGATTTACCAATTTCTTTCATGAAAAAGCTTTTCCTCCTCCCCGGTTGCGCCCTGCTGGCTCTCGGCGTGCTTACTTCCTGCCAGAAAGAAGACAAGACGGCCCAGCAGCTCGCTGATGAGCTGACCGCTGAGCTTCAGAAAGTGACGGACTTCAAGTCCGCCGAAGCCGCCGCTCCCCGCGTGGAAGTGCTCAACAAGCGTTTCCAGAACGCCAGCGTGCGCGTGTGCAGCGCCGGCAGCAACGCCCTGACCGACAGCAGCACCAACACTTATGCTGAGTCTGTTTGCACGCTCGCCCGTGAAATCGGCCGCGTGAAGGCCAGCAAGCCCGTGACGGAAGCCGACGGCGAGGTAGATGAAGCTCTGCTGATTCAGGCTGTGGGCACCGCTTCCGGCGCCGCCCCCACCGATCCTGCTAAGACCCGCACCGCCAAGGGCACGGCCTACCTGCAGAACGAGAACAACAAGGAGAACAACAATATGCCCACGCTCGATGAGTGCTACGGCTCCAAGAAGCTCCGCGATGCTCTCCACTACACCGCCGATGTGGCCGACTTCCCCGCCACCCGTTTTGACACCGATGAGGATGTGCCCGCTATCCCCGCCGCTGTGGAACCCGCTGAGGACGAAGAGCCCGCCGCTGAGGCTGACGAGACGCCCGCCGCCGCCACGACCGCTGCGGACGATGACGACACCCCCGCCGCCACCACGACTGCCGCGGATGATGACGATGACGCCACCGCCACCTCCACAAGTGATGATGAGGACACGACCACGTCCTCCGATGATGACGATACGACCTCTTCTTCTTCCTCCTCCTCCGATGATGATGATGACACGTCCTCCTCTTCCTCCTCTGCGGATGACGACGACGACGATGATGCCTCCATCGACATCGACCTGTAAAGCGCGTCTTTAACGAAACACTTCGGCCGCAGCGCCTTCGGGCCGCTGCGGCTTTTTTCGACCGAAATTATGCCTCGAATCCTCTTCACCTGCGCCTACGACGGGGCCCCCTACCTCGGCTGGCAGAGCCAGCGCGGCGGCCATACCGTCCAAGACATCGTGGAGACGGCCATGGCGCGCGTCCTGCATGCACCGCTGCGCATTGCCGCCGCCGGGCGCACCGACGCCGGCGTGCATGCCGCGGCGCAGCGCTTCCACGCCGATATTCCCGAGAGCTGCCGCATGACAGCGCAGAACTGGCGAGATGCGCTCAACGCCCACCTGCCCGCGAGCATCCGCATCATGGCGGCGCAGAGCGTGCCGGATGATTTTCACGCCCGCTTCAGTGCCACGGGCAAGCGCTATGATTACCTCATTTGGCGGGGGCTTGTTCTGCCGCCATTCCTTGCGGGGCGTGCGTGGCACCTGCCGCATGCCTTTGATGCTGCGCTGCTGGCGGAGGCACTGCATGTGTATGTCGGCACGCATGATTTCCGCCGCTTTGCCGCCAAGCGCGGCAACGAGCCGGACCCCGCCCCCGCCGATTTTTACCTGCGCACTATTTACGGCGCCGAGGTGGCGGCAGAGCAGGGCGGCGAGCTGCTGCGCCTGAGTTTCCATGGCAACGGCTTCATGTACCGCATGGTACGCCTGCTCGTCGGCACCGCGCACCAAGTCGCCCGCGGCCGCATGAGCCTCGCGGAGCTGGGCTCCCATCTCACCGAGCTTGATGCCCCCAAAGCCCGCTACTGTGCCCCTGCGGACGGGCTGTACCTGCAGGCTGTGGAATATGAGGACGGCTTAATATGAGCCTATCTTCTTGACCCATCGGGCGGGGGTGTTACAATGGGTGCATGAAGCGCCTTTCCCTTACAGCGGCCCTGGTGCTCGGCCTCTTGGCGGCCTCCTGCTCCGTGCCGATGCTGCCGGAGCCGCTGCGCCCCGCATCGCAGCATCAGCCGAGTGTGGATGCCCGCTTGGCGGAACTGCGCGCCTGTTGGCAGCTGCTGGAGGCGCCGCAGACGCCCGCGGCACGCCGTGCAGAGCTGACGGAGCGCTACAATGCCCTGCTGTTGGAGCTGATACGGGAATACCGCTATGCCTACCGCGAGGAAGCGCATCTGCACAGCTTCCGCGAGTTTGATGTGGATTTCGCCTCCTCTCGCCTGAACCTTGAGAGCGCCGACCGCGTGTATGATGACTTTATCCCCGCGGCGGATGTGGAGTGCACCCACTTGGAGGAGCACTACCGCGTGCCCGGTCTCGGCGTGCCGCTGGTCGGCATCATCCCCGCGGAAAAGACGGCGAACGTGCCGCAGGCCTTCACCTTCCGCAGCAGGGGTACGGTGAGCAGCCTGACGGCCGTGCTGGAGTTCCCGAAAGCGGGACGGCCCTGTCTGCACCTGTTGCCCCGCGCGCGGCAGGAGCGCTTTCACGGGCATCCCCTCGCGGCGGATTTTTCCGCTTCGCTTGAGCTGTACGGCCGCATGACGGGGCTGAAGGATGGGCGGTTTCTCGGGCTGCTCCGCCCCTCTGAGCTGGAGCAGCGCGATGTGAAGGGCTTGGTCTGTCTGGAGAGCTACGACCCCGACAAAATCCCCGTTATCCTCGTGCACGGGCTGATGTCCAGTGCCGCCACCTTCGACAACCTCATCAACCGCCTGATGGATGACCCCGACATCCGCCGCCGCTACCAGTTCTGGCTCTACAACTACCCCACGGGTGTGGCATGGACCATCACGGCGGCCTCCTACCGCGCGGCGTTGGAGGACGCCCGCAACACCCTGGACCCGCATCACCGCAATCGCAACTGGGACCGCAAGGTGCTCATCGGGCACTCCATGGGCGGGCTCATCACCCACTACAGCCAGTGTACGGAGCCGTGGAACCTGCTGCGAAACAGCGGCTCACTGCGCAGCGAGAAGTTGGCCCCCTATCTGGATGCCCGCTATGTCAACGCTCCCTTTGAGGACGCCAAGCTGGAGCCCTTCCGCAAGCAATTCTTTTTCCGTCCCGTGCCGGCGGGCATGGTGATTTATCTCGCTACGCCGCATCGCGGCGCCCCCTTGGCCCGCTACCGCATCACCCGCGCGCTGACTCACCTCATCGAGCTGCCGCAGAATCTCGTGAGCGAGGCGCTGAATGTAGCCACCCTCAGCGATGACCTCTTCATCTTCGAGCCCTCTCGCCTCACGGATTGGTTCACCAGCGTCAGCCAGCTATCCCCCGGCAGCTACTCCATCCGCGGGTTGCAGGGACTGACCATCCGCGGGGTGCCTACGCACTCCGTCATCGGTAATCAAGGTGAGGAAGGCCCGCGCTCTGCAAGCTCGGACGGCGTGGTGCCCTACTGGTCCTCTCACTTCTCATGGGGCGGGGAGACCATGGTGCCCGCCTCGCACTCCGTGCAGGATGCCGCCGAGACGGCAGCCTGTCTGCGCAAGCTGCTGCGCGAGTACGACAAATGAGGGATTTGTAGATTTACTATGTACTAGGTACTATGTACTATTTTTGA
>JAKSOV010000083.1 GCA_024405415.1 Akkermansia sp. | reverse complement strand
CTTAAATTCCGCGCGGCCTTGCCGCGCAAGAACTCGACAAACTGCTCATTTGTCGCGTCGCAGGGGAACAAACGCAAAAGGCGCACCCGAAAACGGATGCGCCCATGCAAGGGGATCAATCGCCGTATCACGGCGGCGGGTTACTCGGACACCTTAGCGACGGTATCCTTCAGGCTCTTACCGACCTTAAACTTCACCACGGAGCGAGCGGGAATGGGCACGTTCTTCTCGGGGTTCTTGGGGTTGCGGCCCACCTTAGCCTTCACTTCCTTCACCGTAAACGTACCGAAGTTGCGCAGCACCACACGATCACCGTTACCCAGTGCATCAGCGATTTGCTCAATCGTCTTCTGAATAATATCCAACACCTCGTTCTGCGTGAAGCTGTTGCCCATCTCGGCGCAAACCTTGTTCACGAGTTCTCTTTTCGTAATCGTATTTGCCATAGTTGAATGCCTTGTTACCATACTAATAAGGCGGGGGCAATATAGCATAGCTTGCCTTGCTTGTCCCGCAAAAAAATCAGCAAGGCCGCGTTTTTTTGTGTCAACCGCAGGCAAAGAGGCGATTTTCAGCACCTTTGGGGTTGACGATTCCGCCGCCGCAGGGCAGACTGGACAGAGCCATGGCCAACCAATACACCCTTCCTCTCAGCCCTGCGGAGGCCGAGACACTGCGCAACAGAATTGCCGCGCACCCGGATTTCATCGCCGTGAAACGCGAGTGGGCGGACTGGTGTTTTGAGGGTGTGCTGCACGGCGCCCCCGCCAACGCTGCCTTCTACCCCAAGAAAAAGCGGCTGCTGATTCAGGGCCGCGGGGCGGATGCTTTTCTGAAAGAGGTATTGGAGCTGGAGCCGGATGCGGAAAGTGCCCCGAGCGGCCCCGCGCTGACAGCCGCGCTGGACGAAAGCCCTCATTTCGGCGTGGATGAAAGCGGCAAGGGGGACTACTTCGGTCCGCTTTGCGTGGCGGGCGTCTACAGCTGCCCCGCCACGGCCCGCGAGCTGGTGCGCATCGGCTGCCGAGACAGCAAGGCCATCCCCGATGACCGCCGCATCCACGAGATTGCAGAGAAAATCAAGCGCGTACCCGGCATCTCCTACGAGGTGATGTGCATCGGCCCCAAGCGCTACAACGAGCTCTACGCCGAATTCGGCAACCTCAACCGACTCTTAGCATGGGCGCACGCGCGCGTGATTGCCGTGCTGCATGAAAAAGTGCCCTCCTGCCCCCGCGCACTCAGCGATCAGTTTGCCAACGAGTGGGTGCTCAAAAAAGCGCTGGGCGCGCGGCGCATCCCCGTCAAGCTGGAGCAACGCACCAAGGGAGAAAGCGATGTCGCCGTGGCAGCGGCCTCCATCCTCGCGCGAGACCGTTTTGTGCAATGGATGCAAGCCACGGCCGGCGGCACCCTGCCCCTAGGCTGCGCCCCGCATGTCACCAAGGCAGCCAAACAATTCGTCGCCGCCTACGGCGCAGAAAAACTACCCGAGGTCGCCAAGCTGCATTTCAAGGTGACCAAAGCCGTGCTGCAGCCGGGAGAAGCGTGAAGGGAAGAAGCAAATGAGAAGTTTGTAAGCCCCATTTGCAAAGCTCAAATCCCCCGTCTCACCCCTTGTTTCCTTGCGGTCATACTTTTCCCTTGCGGGAGGGGCAGAGCCCCGCTATACTGATTCCATGCGCTACAGCTCCCTTCTTCTCCTTGCAGCTCTGCCCGTAGCGGCAGAGGTTCCCCCCACCATCCCCTCCGGCCCCGTGAGCTACGATAGCGTGAGCTATGAACCCGCCCTGAGCGAAAGCACGGGCGGCTATGCTCCCGAGGCCCCCGCGCTCCCGCCCTCGTTCAACGCCTCTCTCAGCGCCCCCGTCACACCAGCCTCCGAGCACTGCGGGCAGCTCAACCTCAACGCCTACAGCAGCAACTACCAAGTGCGCGGTATGGGGCTGACGGATGAATACGCGCACCACGGCTACTCCTCCCTGAGCGGCTCCTACACCCTGCCGAACCGCAACCTCTTCGGCCGCGGCATTCAGCAGCGCCTCGGCGGCGAGCTGGGCGCCATCTGGGGGGCAGACGACATTCTGGGCGACACCCCCCTCGTGCGCTTCGACTACGCCGTAGGCAAGGAAATCTTCCCCAACCTCATGGCCGAAGTCGGCTACAGCCTGCACCACGGCGGCATGGAGGGCGTATTCGCCCACGCTTCGGGCAACTGCCCGCACCGCCTGGCAGAGGATGTTAACATATCCCTCACTTTCGATGACCGCCAGCGAGGCTTCTTCGGTCATGCCTTGGCGGGCTATGGCTTCCAAGGGCTCACCGGCTGCTTCTTCGATATTGAGGCCGGCTACCGTTTCACCGGCGTGCTGAATTGCGGCAATTTCGGCGCCGATGTCGAGATTTCCGCGGGTGTAGCGCCCTCCCTCGGCTACTGGGGCGCCGGCGTGGAAGGCGTCGATGCCTACCGCGTGAAGGTGGCGCTGCCCGTTTTCACCCACAACGGCACCCTCGGACACGATGCTCACCCCTACCTCCGCCCCTGGGTTTCCGCCGCATGGGCCGGCAGCAATGAGGACAAGATGACCCGCTGCTACGGCAGCGCCGTCGACAACTTCCAACTGACCGTGGGCGTGGACCTCGGCTGGAAGTTCTGAGCAGGCAAAAAAAGACTTGCGCGCCTTCTGCCCCTCGTGTAGAATACGCGCACCCCGCCGGATTAGCTCAGTGGTAGAGCTCCCGATTTGTAATCGGATGGTCGTCAGTTCGAATCTGACATCCGGCTCTCGCCAGCCGCCGCTCGATGGAGCGGCGGTTTTTGCCTCTCATACCCCACCCTAAGAATGCCCCTGTATGTCTGCGGAAACTGTTATAATCGGTCTTGTATCACTTCTGCTCATCGCGGCGGTCTGCTGTATATCCGGGCGGCTGTACCACCATCTGCCGCTTGAGGTGCGGACCCGAATCGAGTTTTGGGCAGAGAAAGCCGTGGAACTGTATCTGATGATGGTGATTGCTCTCTGGCTGCTGATTGTGTTCCTCCCTATTCTTTTGATTCTCACCCTGCTGTGAATCATACCGCGTAGCAAGGCGGTTTTCTCTTGCTATTTGGGCTGCGCCCTGCTATGCTGGGCGCACCTTCATGGTCCGGTAGCTCAGCTGGATAGAGCACGAGCCTTCTAAGCTTGGGGTCCCGCGTTCGAGTCGCGGCCGGATCGGAAAACAAGCTGTGCTGCGGCAACGGAAACGCTGCCGCAGCACTTTTTTCTTGAAAAAGTGAAGAAAAAATCAGAAAAAGCTTGACACCGCATAAAAGCCCTGTTAAATTACGGCCGTACCCGATGTCGGGTGCGTGGTTCAAAAAATCGCGGGATGGAGCAGCCAGGTAGCTCGTCAGGCTCATAACCTGAAGGCCGCAGGTTCAAATCCTGCTCCCGCAACTCCGGAAGCCGCTTACTTCGTTCGCCGAGGTGAGCGGTTTTTCTATTTTCGACACTAAGCAATTTTCCCACTCCATCGCCCCCCGCCGTTGCGCGGCACCCCGCCGTTGTCTAAATACGGCTTGACTTTAGGGGCAGGGAGCGTATACTCTCTGCGCCTTGCCGCGCGCGTGTGGCATTGTCGCCTGTTATTTTCAGCACATTTTATCTCTCTTATGAACAGTTACCGCACTCACAACTGTGATGAGCTCCGCCTCTCCGATGTTGACAAGGATGTCACATTGGTCGGCTGGGTGGATACCGTCCGCGACCACGGCGGCGTGATTTTCATTGATCTCCGCGACCGCGCGGGCAAGACTCAGGTGGTGTTCCACCCCGAGGTGTCCGCCGAGCTGGCCCATCAGGCGGAGAATCTGCGTGTGGAATCCGTCATTCAGGTGAAGGGCAAGGTTGTGGGGCGTCTCAAGACAGCCGAGGTGGATGCCACCAACCCTGACCTCGCTACGGGTGAGATTGAGGTGGAGGTTCACGAAATGCAGGTGCTCAACCGCGCCGCCGTGCTGCCCTTCCAGCTCGACCGCAGCAACACCAACGAGGATATCCGCCTGAAGTACCGCTTCCTCGACCTGCGCCGTCCCGCCATGCAGCGCAACATGGTGCTGCGCCACCGCATCACCAAGACCATGCGCGACTATCTCGACGAGCAGGGCTTCCTGGAGCTGGAGACCCCCATCCTCTCCAAGTCCACGCCTGAAGGTGCGCGCGACTACCTTGTGCCCAGCCGCGTGAGCCCCGGCAAGTTCTACGCCCTGCCCCAGAGCCCGCAGCAGTACAAGCAGCTGCTCATGGTGTCCGGCTTGGAGAAATACTTCCAGATTGCCCGCTGCTTCCGCGATGAAGACCTGCGCGCTGACCGCCAGCCCGAGTTCACGCAGGTGGATATCGAGGCCTCCTTCATCACCCCCGAAGACATCTACAACTGGATTGAGCAGATGCTCAAGCGCGTGTTCAAGGAGTCCGTGGGCCGCGACATTGTGACGCCCTTCCCCCGCATGACGTGGCACGACGCGATGAACGAGTACGGCTCCGACAAGCCCGAGCGCCGTTTCGAGATGAAGATTACGGACTGCTCCGACATCTTCGCCAACAGCGACTTCCGCGTGTTCTCCTCCGCCGTGGCGGCGGGCGGCGTGGTGAAGGCCATCAACGCCAAGAATTTTGCGCCCTCCGTGGGTCAGATTGACTCCCTGACGCAGACCGCTCTCGAAGCGGGTGCCAAGGGTCTCGCCTACATCAAGGTGCGCGAGGTCGCCAACCGCGACGGTTGGAAGAGCCCCATCACCAAGCGCATGAAGGACGAGGAGATTGAAGCCCTGAAGCAGCGTCTCAACATCGAGGACGGCGACTGCGTGTTCTTCGCCGCCGGCGATTGGGAGGAGAGCTGCACCATCCTCGGTCGCGTGCGTCTTGCCTGCGCCGACTTCATGGAGATTCTCAAGGACAACCACGATGTGGACCTGTTCTGGGTGACGCGCTTCCCGATGTTCGCATGGGACAAGGAGGAAGGTCGCTACGTCGCCATCCACCATCCCTTCACCCGCCCCGTCCCCGAGGACGTGGAGAAGGTGCTCAAGGGCGAAATCTCCACGGAGCTCTGCGCCGAGGCCTATGACGTTATCTTCAACGGCAACGAGCTGGGCGGCGGTTCTCTCCGTATCCACGAGCGCGACCTGCAAGACGCTACCTTCCGTGCCCTCGGCATGGATGAGGCGACCATCAACGAGCGCTTCGGCCACCTGCTCTCCGCGTTCTCCTTCGGCGCGCCGCCCCACGGCGGTCTCGCCCTCGGTCTCGACCGCGTGGTGATGCTCATCGGCGAATGCGAATCCATCCGCGAGGTGATTCCCTTCCCCAAGAACAACCGCGCCGTGGACCTCATGTGCGAGGCTCCCGACACCGTGGACGACAAGCAGCTGCGCGAAATCCACATTCAGGTGAAGCTCCCCGAGAAGCTTCGCCAGAAGATGGAGGCCGAGGCTGCCGCCGCGGAACAGGCCTAAGTGCCGGGGAAAATGATTTCAAAAACGGCTCGGCGCCCGCGTCGGGCCGTTTTTTTCGTCAATCACGAAATAAAAACGAGGTGCACATGCGCCTATTGAAAGGAACGAGACGATGAACCGCAAGCCCCAAAGCCATGAGAAACGCCCTGCCGCGGTGACGGATTGGGCCGCATGGTTGGACGAAAACGGCCCGCGCCTGCTTCTCTATGCCCGCCAACAGACCCGCCGGGAGGCGGATGCGGAGGATGTGCTCCAAGAAGCACTGGTGCAGCTGGTGCGCGCGGTGGAGTCCGGCTCCTTCTCGGGCGGCCCCGAGGGCTGGCGCGCCTACGCCTTCACCGCGATTCGCCATCTGGCGGCGGACAGCGGCCGACGAGAGGAAGTGCGCCGCGCTTATGCCGAGCGCGAGCAGGAGCACCTCTCCGAAGGGGCGGAGGAATGCCCGTGGCTGACAAGCTCTGCGGATGATGCCTATCAGAAGCAGCGCGTGGAGGCCCTGCTGAAAACTCTCTCGCCCGAGTTTGCCGAGGTTTTGGTGCTCAAAATCTGGGGCGAACACACCTTTCAGGAAATCGCGGATATGACCCGCACAAAACTGGCCACCGTAACCTCTCGCTACCGCTACGCCCTGCAGGCGCTGCGCCGCGAACTGGAGGCTAACCCCATGGATTGACGATGAAGCTGGATACGGAAAAGACTGTTAGTACGACAACTCCTGCCGCTCTCTCCGCGGCGCTGCGCGGGCGTCTGCTCGGCGCCATGACTGCAGCGGCGGAGGAGGAGCGCGCCGACCGCGCGACGGAGGCGCTGCTGCACCGCCTTACACCTGCGCCGCTGAGCGCTCGCCTGGCGGGCCGCGTGGGCGTGCAGATGTGCCTTGCCGCAGCGGAGGAACGCAGCGGACAGCGCGCCCGCAGCTACCGCAGCCGTCTGATGTGGCACCGCTTGGCCGCGGCCGCCTCGGTGGTGTTCTTCGTGTCGGCCGGCTCCGCCGTGCTCTACTCGGGCAACGCCGCAGCGGACACCACGCAGGGGCTGATGAGCCGCTGTGTGCTCGATACCCGCGCCGAGCAGGTCGAATGGCACGACGACGCACCCGTGCGAAGCTACCTCGTGACCTACGAGGATGAGTTTGTGATGGATGCCGATGAGGACATGACCGTGATGGTGCGCGTGCCGAACCGCGCTGAAGTGCAGGTGGACGAAGACGTGTTATGAAGCTGCTTGCACAGTTCCTGCTGCCTTTGCTGCTGGGCGCGGTGTCGGTCTGCGCGGCGGAGCGCGCGGCCTTCGGTGTAGTGGCGATTGACGTCGAGCCGCAAATTCACAGCTATCTGCCTCTGCGCGAAGGCGCCGTGGTGGATGCCGTTTGGCCGGGCAGCCCTGCAGACAAAGCCGGCGTGAAACCCGGGCAGGTCATCACCGCCATGAACGGGGAAGCCATGCACGGCCGCGAAAGCCTGGCCGCCTTCCTGAAAGCGCACCGACCCGGTGACCGCGTGAGGGTGTCCGTCTTTGCGGACGGCGTGCCGCGCAGCTTCTCGGTGACACTCGTAGCCCGCCCCGCCAAAGCAGGGGGTGCCGACAGCCCCGACAAGGCTGTGGGAGGAGACCGCGTGAAGCGCCCCGTCGTCGTGCCCCCCGAAATCCGCGAGGCGATGAAGGCTCGCCGCGCGGCGATTTGCCGGCATCTGTCCGCCATGCCCGAGGGCCTCGTGCCCGAGGCGGTGATTGATGAACTACAGGCTATCCGCAACTTAGCCCGCGACGCCAACGCCGCAGACAAGGCATGGATGAGCGGTAAAGCGGGTGAAGCCACCCTGCTGCTGCGCGACAACGAGGGCTCCCTGCGCCTCAGCGGGGCAAACAACAGCCTGACGCTTGAGGCCTATGACGACCGTGGCCGTTGCGTGTACCGAGGCAAACTCGACACCCCCGAGCAACGCCGCGACGTCCCCGAGCCCGTCATGAAGCGCTTGCTGCGTTTGTGAACGAAAGGGAACGACGAGTAGGGATTTGTAGATTTACTATGTACTAGGTACTATGTACTATTTTTGAATAGAG
>JAKSOV010000082.1 GCA_024405415.1 Akkermansia sp. | reverse complement strand
CTCTATTCAAAAATAGTACATAGTACCTAGTACATAGTAAATCTACAAATCTCCCTTTGTCGCGCTTCCCCAAAAAACAGCCGCCGAACGCAGAGCGTTCGGCGGGCGGGAAAAAGCTGATGGCAGCGGCTATCAGTAGCGCACGGTGTAATCACCGGGCTCACGGGGGGCCTCGGGCTCGCGCTCGCAGGCGGGCAGCATATCGTTGAGGTGGCGCTTCTGGATAGTCTTCTTCATGCCGCGGTCATTGGCCTCGGTGATTTCCTTGGCTGCCTTGATGTCATCGGCGCGCTGCTTCTCGGCTTTTGCCTTGGCAGCGTTGTAGCGGTCAATGGAGTCGGACTGCTTGGCGGTGCCGACGGACTTGAGGGTATCTTCGGCAAGGTCCTTACCGGTGATGACGGGCGCGGCCTGCACGCAAAGAGCGGTCAGAGCGAAGAGAGAGAAGAGAGAAAGAGCTTTCATATGCGGGAATTACGGTAAGAGTATAGGTCAGCGGTATCGTAAGTCAAGCGGATTTTTGCGGGGAATGCAAAAAACACTCCTTGAACGGCTTCGGACGGCGCTCGGGAGGTCCGAAAACAGAAACACCCCCGCCGGATTCGACCTTCCGGCAGGGGTGTTGTAAGAATCGGTTGTCGACTGATTAGTGACGAAGGCCGAGGCGGGCGAGGAGGTCCTTATAGAGGCCCTCGTTCGTGCGCTTGGCATAGTCGAGCAGCTTGCGGCGCTTGGCCACCATCATGAGCAGGCCGCGGCGGGAAGCATGGTCATGCTTGTGGTCCGCAAGGTGACCCGTGAGGTGGGCGATGCGCTTGGTGAGCACGGCTACCTGGAAACCGGTGGAACCGGTGTCCTTCTCATTCGTCTTGAAGTCGTTGACGTTGATTTCCATTGTTGTATATCTTGTTTTGTGTGGTTGATTTTTCGTGGCTGCGGCAAATCGACCTAGACAAGGTGCGGTGATGATAGCAGGAAAGGCAGGGATTGCAAGCATAATTTCATCTTCGGTATTCTTTGTGAGCGCTGCTGCGTCGATTTTTCTTGCCAGCACGCGCGCGAACCGCTAAGCTGGAGACACAGAAAACCCCACCCTATCATGATTGCCTCTCTTCTCTCACTCGGAGCCGTGCTCGACGCGGCGGATTTTATCCCCGATTTCGCCTCTGCCCGCGGTATCTTCTGCGGCTTGGCGTGGATTGCCACGGCTCTGGCCATGGTGCTCACCGTGGCTTCCCTCTTTGCCGGGGTGGAGGCGGACGGTGACGGCGACCTCTCCGGCGTTGACAGCGATACAGGGGGCGGCGATGTCGGTATCTTCTCCCTGCGTGCCATCATCGGCTTTTTCCTCGGCTTCGGCTGGGGCGGTTTTATGGCTGCTGCCGCAGGTTGCGGAGCGCCGGTCGCCGCGCTGTGTGCCGTGGCGGCGGGCCTCGCGATGTTCTTTATCGTGGCCTTCCTCATCCGCGCGATATACTCGCTTAAAAGCGAGCACGTGTTTGATTCCGCTGCGCTCGTCGGCAAGACAGGCACCGTCTACGTCACCATCCCCGCCAAGGGTGAGCCCGGCGGGCAAGTGCAGATTTCCGCCGGGCAGCTCGTCACCATGGCCGCCGTGCAGGAAGGGGAGACGCCTCTCCCTGCGCAGACGCCCGTCGTCGTCACGGCTGCCTCCCCGCAGCAGCTCACCGTTAAGGCCCTTCACTGATTTTATTCACACTCTAACCCCAACCAACGATTGATATGAACTCGTATCTCGCCTCCGCCGGCCCTTCCATTGCGGGCCTCATCGTGCTCGCTCTGTTCCTGCTCGGCCTCATCGCGTGGCTCTTCAGCCGCTACAAGATGTGCCCCTCGGACAAAATCCTCATCGTCTACGGTAACGTGGGCGCAGGGCGCTCCGCCAAATGTATCCACGGCGGCGCCACCTTCATCATGCCCGTGGTGCAAAGCTACGCGTTCATGGACCTCAATCCCATCAATATCGATGTGCCGCTGAAGGGGGCGCTCTCCAGCCAGAACATTCGTGTGGATGTGCCCTCCTCCTTCATCGTAGGCATCAGCACGCAGCCCGACATCATGCAGAACGCCGCCAGCCGCCTGCTGGGCCGTTCCCGCCAGGACATCCGCGACCTCGCCTCCGAAATCATCATGGGCCAGATGCGTGTGGTGATTGCCTCGCTGACGATTGAGGAAATCAACGCCGACCGCGAGAAGCTCATCAAGGGTATTACGGGTGGTGTGGACGTGGAGCTGCACAAGGTGGGTCTCTACCTCATCAACGCCAACATCACGGATATTCGCGATGCCTCGGGCTACATCGCCGCTCTCGGTCAGGAGGCTGCCGCCCGCGCCATCAATGACGCCATGATTAAGGTGGCGGAAGAAACCCGCCGCGGTGAAATCGGTAAGGCGGAAGCTCTCCGCGACCAGACGGTGCAGGTGGCCATGGCCAACGCCGCCGCCGTGGAAGGTAACAACGAAGCCGCTATGAAGGTGGCCGACTCCAACGCCCGACTCAAGGTGCGTCAGGCGGAAGCCCAGCGTATAGCCGTGGTGGCAGAGAAGGAACAGGCCGCTCAGGCTGAGCAGGCGGGCTACATCGCCAACCGTGAGGCCGAGTTGAAGCGCGCTGAACTGGAGCGCGCCACGCAGACCGCCAACGAGATTGTGAAGGCCGAAATCGCCAAGCGTAAGCAGGAGATTGCTGCCGAAGCCGTGGCCGCTGTGCTCGTCCGCGAGCAGCAGGGCCGCGCCGATGCCCTCGTCATCGAGAAGGAGGCCGAAGGTAACGCCGCCATCAAGCTCGCTAAGGGTGAGGCCGATGCCCTCCTCCTCAAGAAGAAGGCCGAAGGTGAAGGTCTGGAGCTTGTCGGGCGCGGTAACGCCGCGGCCATTCAGGCCGCTCTTGAAGCTAAGGCCAGCGGTTTCCGCCAGATTGTGGCTGCCGCGGGTGATGCCCGCGCCGCCAGCGGGCTGCTCGTCACCGAGCAGCTCCCGCAGATTGTTGCCACGCAGGCCGGCGCCGTCAAGGGCCTTACCTTCGACAAGGTGGTGGTCATGGGCGGCGGCGACTCCAAGAGCGGCAGCGTCGGCGGTTTTGTCCAGAATCTCGTCACCGGCACCCTGCCGCTGCATGAGCTCGCCTCCAGCGTCGGCGTGCAGCTGCCCGATTATCTCGGCAAGTCTGCTCCCGAGGCTCCCGCGCCTGCCCCTGAGACCAAGTAAACTCATCCGCTCCGCTCGCCATGCCCGTCCCTCAGAATACCATCGCGCTGATTTTTGACTTTGACCAGACGCTGTCCCCGCACAACATGCAGGAGGACACCATCTTCCCCGAGTTCGGGATAGACGCCGCGCTGTTCTGGCAGAAGTGCAACGACCGCAGCCGCGAGGAGGGGTGGGATGGCGAGCTGAGCTACATGAAAGAGCTGCTCGATGAGCTTTCCATCGACGGCGTGAGCAACGCGCGCCTGAAAGAGCTCGGGCAAAAGCTTACTTTCTTCAAGGGCCTGCCCGAGTTCTTTGAGAAGTTCGAGGAGCGCGCGCTCACCCGCGAACAGCGTTTCGCGGGCGTGCATGTGGAGTTTTATATCATCTCCAGCGGCATCAAGAGCATTATCGACGGCTCCGTTATCCGCCCTTACATGCGCGAGGTTTTTGCCTGTGAGTTCTCCGAGCGCAACGGCTGCATTAACTTCCCCAAGCGCGTTATCTCCCATACCACGAAGACGCAGTTCCTCTTCCGCATCAACAAGGGCATGCTCGACTACACCGAGGATGTGAATGAACATGTGGATGACGACCTGCGCCCCATTCCCTTCAGCCACATGATTTACCTCGGCGACGGGCCGACGGATGTCCCCTGTTTCACCGTCATGCGCCAGCAGGGCGGCACGAGCGTGGCCGTGTACAACCCCGAGGATGAGTCGCGCCGCAGCTTCCGCAAGTGCTATGGCCTGAAAGCTGATCAGCACCGCGTGGACTTCTTTGCTCCCGCGGATTTCCGCAGCGGCAGCCACCTCTCCAACATCTTGGAAGAAACCGTTCGCAACATGGCCGACGGCATCATCCATGACCAGCGGATAGGCCGTTAGGCTGCGGTTGCGCGATGTCAGGGTTTTGGTGCGGTTCCGGCAGACTTCCGCCTTGCGTTTTCGGATGATTTGGGCTAAACTCCTGCGCATGAAAACGCTATGCCTTTCTCTGCTCGCTGTCGTGGCGGCTGTGACTTTCTCCTCATGTTCGGGGGAGTGCGCGTGCAATTCTTATAACAAGGATTACCTGCGCGATGTGCCTGTGACGACTACGCGTGCCTTCCACTAAAGCTCCTTTTTTCCTAGAATCCTCTGCCGCGATGTCCTTTGAAATCCGCGAGAAACCGGATATGGTGGAGCGTGCCCTGCTCATCGGGCTGGGCATGCCGGGGGAGTCTCGCCGCGAGCGCGCGGCACTGCTCGCGGAGCTTGTGGACTTGGTGAGCAACCTCGGCATCGGCATTGTGGGCAGCCGAGTGGAGTACACGCGAGAGATTCAGGCCAAGTATCTTTGCGGCATCGGCAAGGCGGAGGAAATCCGTGAGCTGGTGGAGGAAACGCGCGCTGACTGCCTGATTTTCGACAACCTCCTGACGCCGTCCCAGCAGCGCGAGTGGGAGAAGCTCACTAATGTGACGGTGATTGACCGCGAGGAGGTTATTCTTGATATTTTTGCCAAGCGCGCCAGCACGCGCGAGGCTGTCATGCAGGTGGATCTTGCCCGCATGCAGTATGCCCTGCCGCGCATGGCGGGCATGTGGAAACACCTCGACCGCCAGCGCGGCGGCAGCGGCGGTGGTAAGGGCGGCGGTGCCGCAGCCCGCGGCGAGGGTGAAAAGCAGATTGAGGTGGATCGCCGCCTCGCCCACGAGCGTATCAACGCTATCCGCGAAGAGCTTGAAATTGTGCGTCGCCAGCGCGGCACACAGCGCAAGGAGCGCGCGCGCCAAGGCATCCCCGCGGCGGCCATCGTGGGCTACACGAACGCGGGTAAGTCCTCTCTGCTGAACCTGCTGACGGGGGCAGGGGTGCTTGCGCAGAATATTTTGTTCGCTACGCTCGATACCACGAGCCGCAAGATTGAGCTGCCCGACGGTCAGCCTTTGGTGCTCACGGACACGGTGGGCTTTATCCGCCAGCTGCCCCACCGCCTGGTGGAGGCCTTCAAGTCCACGCTGGAGGAGGCTGTCGTTGCGGATTTCCTGATTCAGGTGGTCGATGCGAGCGACGAGGATGCCCTGCGCCACTACGAGACGACCTGCGAGGTGCTCGCGGAGCTGGGCGCGCAGGATAAGCCCATGGTGGTGGTGTGGAACAAGTGCGACCTCATCCCCGAAGAAATGCGCGAGGCGACCCTCGCTGCGCTGGCTGCCAAGGTGAAGGAGCCGAGCGTAACTATGAGCGTGCTGAAAGAGCAGGGCGCGGAGGGGCTGCTGGCCTCCTGCGTGGAGATGATGTCCCACCGCGTGGCGAAGGAACGCTACCGCATCCCGCTGGCGGAGAGCCGCATCATCGCCATCATGCACCGCGACGGCAAGGTGCTCTCTACGGAGTACGAGGGCAACGATGCGCTGGTGGAGGCAATTTTGCCGCGCGAGTTCGCGGCGCGTTTGGAAGCTTACCGAATCTGATGAAAACGTTTTCTTTTTTCCTACTTGCCGCGGCTCTGCTGCTGTCTGCCTGTTCGAGCCCCGAGGCCCGCATCCGCAACATGTATGCGGAGGGCGACCGTTTGGAGGCGGAGGCCAAGAATAAAAGGCTGGCCTACACCTTCGAGGACTTTATTGCGAGCGACAGCTACCGAGACTCCCGCGACATGTGGCGCGGCGCGGCGATTGAGCAGTACGACCCCGCCCATTCCGTCGTGGTGATTCTGTTGGAGGAGCAGCGAGGGCGCCTCTACATCAACGGGCAGATTGCCATGGACTTCCCTGTGTGCTCAGGCCGCTTCGGCGGCAAGGAGACCCCCAAGGGCACCTTCCGCATCACCCAGAAGGTGCGTGACTATCGCTCCAACCTCTACGGCTCCTACGTGGATGCTGAGGACAACTTTGTGAAGGGTGACGCCGAGGCCGGCAAGCCCGGGCCGGCTGGCACGCACTTCCGCGGGGCGTCCATGCCGTACTGGATGCGCTTCAACGGCGCCATCGGTCTGCATGTGGGCAATGTGCACCGCGACGCCGCCTCGCACGGTTGCGTGCGCGTGCCGGAGGAGGCCTGCTCCATCCTCTTCTCAAAGCTGGCAATCGGCTCGCAGGTGGTAGTCGAGTAAGGCCGGAAACGTGACGCGAGCGCCGCGCTGAGGTTTAACCTTGTTAGATTGTATGATTTCCCGACTTTTTTCCGCTTCGCTCAACGGCATTGAGGGTTTTGAGGTTTGCGTGGAGGTGGATGCCCGCGGGGCGGAGGACGGCGGGCGCATCGCTGTGGTGGGGTTGCCCGATGCCGCGGTGCGCGAGAGCGTGCAGCGCGTGACCGCGGCGCTGGAAAACAGCCGCTTTTTTCCGCCGGCCGAGATGGCCGTGACGGTGAACCTCTCCCCTGCGGATGTCCGTAAACAGGGGGCGTGTTTCGATTTACCCATCGCGCTGGGACTGGAGATGGCTGTGCAGCGCAACCATCGCAAGCTGCCCGCAGCGGCGCGCCGCGAGCTGCCGAGCGGGTTGGAGCAGTGGTGCCTTATCGGCGAGCTTTCGCTGGATGGCTCGGTGCGCGGAGTACGCGGCGCTTTGGCTGTGGCTGTAGCCGCGCGGGCAGCGGGTCGCCGCTACCTGATGGTGGCGGTGGAGAACGCAGCGGAGGCTGCCGTAGTGGAGGGGCTCACGGTCTATGGCGTGAGCACGCTGGAGGAGGCGTGGAAACTGCTGCTCAACCCCGCCTGCAAAGCGCCCGCGCAGCCCGTGGCGGCGGAGGAAAGTGCGCTGCATGAGCTTGATTTTGACGAAGTGAAGGGGCAGCCCTATGCGCGCCGAGCTATGGAGATTGCCGCAGCGGGCGGGCATCACCTGCTGCTCTGCGGCAGCCCCGGCAGCGGCAAGAGCATGCTGGCGAGCCGTTTGCCCACGATTCTGCCGCCCATGACGCAGGATGAGGCGCTGGAGGCGAGCACGATTCATTCCGTCTGCGGGCTGCTGTCTCGCTCGGCGGGGCTGTTGCGCCGCCGCCCCTTCCGCGCGCCGCATCACACGATTTCCGATGTCGGCCTCATGGGCGGCGGTAGCTCGATTACCCCGGGCGAGATTTCGCTGGCGCACCGCGGCGTCCTGTTCCTCGACGAGTTGCCGGAGTTCAGCCGCCATACGCTCGAAACGCTGCGCCAGCCGCTGGAGAGCGGTGTGGTGACGATTTCCCGCGCGGTAGGGAGCATGGATTTTCCCTGCGCCTTTCAGCTGATTGCGGCCATGAACCCTTGCCCCTGCGGCTACCATGGGGACCCGCACCACGTTTGCAAATGCCGCCCCGCGGAGGTGGCGCGCTACCGCAAGCGTATTTCCGGTCCCTTGCTCGACCGCTTCGACATGGTGTTGGAGGTGCCGCCTGTGGACCCTGCAAGCCTCCTCTCCAAGCCCGACGGTGAGAGCAGTGCGGCCATTCGCGAGCGCGTGGTGGCGGCTCGCCGCCGCCAGGCGGAGCGCTACGCGGGGCTGGGGGTGAGCTGCAATGCGCGCCTGAGCGGTAAGCTCCTACAGCGCTTCTGTGCGCTCACGCCCGCTCAAAAGGAGCTGCTGTTGGCAGCGGTTAACCAGTTCTCCCTCTCCGCCCGTGCCTTCGACCGCATTCTGCGCGTGGCACGCACGATTGCCGACCTTGCGGGGCGAGAGCGCCTTGCTGATGACGACCTGCTGGAGGCCATTCAATTCCGCCAGTTCGAGGCGAGACTGAGGGACTGAGAGCTCGACAAATCACGGATTTGTAGATTTACTATGTACTAGGTACTATGTACTATTTTTGAATAGAGTG
>JAKSOV010000081.1 GCA_024405415.1 Akkermansia sp. | reverse complement strand
CAAAAATAGTACATAGTACCTAGTACATAGTAAATCTACAAATCCTCCTTTGTCGAACATCTGCCTGGGAGGGGCAATGGCCCTATGCTGCACATTACAGCATGCGGCGTCCGTCAAGGGCACGCATGAGAGTCACAGCGTCTGCATGGCCGAGACCGGCACCGGCAGGCATACCCTGCGCGAGGCGCGTGCAGCGGCAATCGAAAGAGGCAAGTTGCTCGGCGAGGTAGAGCGCCGTTGCCTCGCCCTCCACATCGGAGCCGACCGCGAGGATGACCTCGCAACCGGGGTGGGCCTTAACGCGCTCGGTGAGCTTGTCGAGCGCAAGATCCTCGGGCATGATGCCGTCCAACGGGGAAATCTTACCGCCGAGGCAGTGGTAGAGGCCGCGATAGGTACCGCAGCGCTCGATGGGCAGCACATCCGTGGGCTGTTCCACAACGCAGAGCAACTGCGCATCGCGTGCGGGGTCACCACAGGCAGTGCAAAGGCAGCCGTTATCCGCAAAGAAGCCGCACTCGGGACATCGACCCACATTGTCCGCGGCGCGGGTAAGCGCGCCCGCCAACGTGCGTGCTTCGTTGCGGCCCTGCTGCAGGAACCACAGCGCCAACCGCTCTGCACCGCGGCTGCCGATGCCGGGCATACGTTTGAGCGCGGCAATCATCTCCAACACAGCGGCGGGGTATTCCTGAGCTTTCATTCGTCGTCCTCCTTAAATCGGGGAGAGAAAAGGGCATGGCGCAGGGCACGAAAAGGGGTGCGCAGCTCCGCTCCCAACCAGCACAACAGGGCGCAGAGCAGCGGCAGCGCCATGTTGAGCACCCCGCCCCAAAGAACGCAAAGCATGCCCGGCAAAGCCAACGCCACGAGCGCGGGCAACATGATTTGCAGGCGGCCTACCATGCGGCGCTCGCGCAGCAACACGGCGCTGAGCCACATGGTCACCACAAGGCACACCCCGAAGGTACCCGCGGGACCGAGCAAACTCACTTGCGCCTCCTCAGCGGAGATATAGAAGGGATTACCGCCGAGAAAACGGATTTGCTCCAGCTCCAGCTCCTCCGCAAGCCCGTAGAGGGCAGCCCCCGTGGTGAGAGCGAGCACGAGAAAACTCATGCCCAGCCAGCGCACCAAAAAGCGGTCGCCCACGGTGAAACGACCGGGGGGAGGGCAGATGAGGCGCAGCATGTGGCAGAGACGGACGCTCATGGGAGAATGACAATTTACAAATTATACAATTTACAAATTGGGAATTCGCGCGCCTTCGGCGCAGGGAGAGAAGAAGCGGCGGTCGGGATGCACCCGCCGCCGCTGAAAAACGTGTGGCGCGTTAGGCTACAAATCGCTTCACGATGAGCGAGGAGTTGTGGCCGCCGAAGCCGAAGGAGTTGCTCAGCGCCACGTCCACCTTCATGCTGCGGCCCGTGTTCGGGCAGACATCGAGGTCGCACTCGGGGTCCTGGTTGAACACGTTGATGGTGGGGGGCACGAAGTTGTCCTGGATGGCCTTGATGCAGGCCAGCAGCTCGATGCCGCCCGCAGCACCCAGCAGGTGACCCGTCATGGACTTGGTGGAGCTGACAACGAGGCCATTGGTGGCGTAGTCGCCGAAGGTCGCCTTGATGGCCTTCGTCTCGCAGATGTCGCCCATGTGGGTAGAGGTGCCGTGCGTGTTGATGTAGTCCACGTCCTCGGGTTTGAGACCGGCGTGGTCGAGCGCCATCTGCATGCAGCGGGAGGCGCCGCGGCCCTCGGGGTCGGGGGAGGTGAGGTGGTAGGCATCCGCGCTGAGACCGTAGCCCACGAGCTCGCAGAGAATCTTGGCGCCGCGGGCCTGTGCGTGCTCCAGCGTCTCCAGCACGATGACACCCGCGCCTTCACCCATCACGAAGCCGTCGCGCTCCGTGTCATAGGGGCGGGAAGCAGTGGCAGGGTCGTCGTTGCGGGTGGAGAGGGCCTTCATATTGGCGAAGCCTGTGATACCGATAGGCTGGATGGCCGCCTCGGCACCGCCGCAAATCATCACGTCGGCGTCGCCGAACTTCATGATGCGCCATGCCTCACCGATGCAGTGGTTGGCGGTGGCGCAGGCGGTGGAAATACTCATATTGGGGCCGCCGAAGCCGTACTCCATGCTCACCAGACCGCTGGCCATGTTGGTAATCATGAAGGGAATGCAGAAGGGGGACACGCGGCGGGGGCCGTTTTTAATGAGAGTGGCGACGTTGACGCCGTGGATGTCGAGGCCGCCGATACCGGAGCCGATCATCACGCCCACGCGGGTCTTGTCCACCTCGGCCTTGTCGAGCCCGGCGTCCTCCACCGCCATGACGGCGGCTGCCATGGCCAGCTGTTCAAAGCGGTCGCAGCGGCGGGCTGTCTTGGGGTCGGCCTTAAAGAAGGGAGCGGGGTCAAAGTCGCGCACCTCGCCGCCGATATGCACGGCAAGGCCTTCCGTATCGATACTCTCAATGCGGCGGATGCCGGAGCGGCCGTTCTTCATGCCCTCCCATGTAGCCTCAACAGTGTTGCCGAGGGGGGAGAGGGCGCCCATACCGGTAATGACAATACGACGGTCTTTCATAGTTCGCCCATGATGATAACGCGAAACAAAGTATCGGTCAAGAAAACACTTCATGGAAAAATCGACAAAAACGACTTAAAAATGGAGAAGTTGCTTGCGTATTGCGCTTGATAAAGTGTGTGCAAATGCCTATAATGCGCCCCAACATGCAGGAGCAGAAGGCGATTTCCTATCATGACGGGCTTATCATCAAAGCATTGGCTGTGATGATGATGGTGATTCACCATTCTTTCGGCTTTGCAGCCTATTATACGGATGCACCTGCCTATTTAGCTGATACGCACGTGTATCATCTGGCTCACTGTTTCAAAATGTGCGTACCGATTTTTGCCTTCCTGACGGGTTGGGTCTATTGCCAGCACAAGGACAAGTCTTTTGCCTACTCCGCCAAAAAGATTGTAACGCTGTTTTCGGATTATTGGGTTGTCGTCTTGCCTATCAGCCTTTTTGCATTCACTTTTTGCGGATACAACTATTCCGGTGCTTTCCTCTGGGACCTGGTTCCCGCCTGTCCCCGCAGCCTGATGATTTTCACGTGGTATCTCTGGTTCTACGTCCTGATGATGCTGCTATTCCCGATGTTTAACCTTTTGGAGAACCGAAGGCATTACGTTTGGTCGGTCCCCCTCTTTACCGCCCTTTTGTTGGGTGTCATGTGGTGTGCCCGGGAGCTTCCCCTGCTGCACGATGTGTGGCTGTGGTACCCTTCCGCCGTCAGCGGCTACGTAGTGGCGAAACTTCGGCTTTTTGAGTTCTGCCTGCGGGTACTGAAGCCGGGGCTCCTCTCTATTGCGGCTTCCCTGCTTCCCCTGGCCGCTTCACTGTATATTTATCGTTATCATAGCAGCCTGCTGGACATGAATGCCGGCTATTTATCCGTACCTCTCTTCATCCTTGCCGTTCTTTGGTGCAGCCCTCTCTATCGAATCAAAACCGCACAAAACGTTTTGCAGTTTATCGGTAAGCATTCCATGAACATTTGGTTTTTCCATTGCCTGTTCTTCGGCGAGGGCACGAGGGCATTTGTCCAAAAGGCGGTGTTTATCAGTGATAATCCGCTATGGATTTTCGGCAGTGTCTTCCTCATTTCTCTTGTCCTTTCCATACTCATCACCCCGGTACAGCAGCGTGTTAAGCAGGTCCTGCTGACCCCTCTTTGGGCAAAATTAGGATGGTAACCGCTTTCCCCGTTTTTTCTGAATAGGGGTACACCACAGCTTTTTTCGCTCGCCACACGCAGGCGCCTGTGCTAGTATGCTTGCAAGCAACGTTTTCCGCCCATGATACTCAAATATCTTTTCTCTGCCCTTTTGTTCGGTTTGCTGGCAATTTCGCCTCTCTCCGCACAAGAAGAAACGGAAACAACCGACACACCTGAAACAACAGCGGAGCCCACAACTGCCCCTGCCCCTGAGCCGGAAAAAGCCTCCGTCGCGCTGATTCAGGAGGGCACGGAGAAAGCCACGGAAATCGTCATTACCGAGCTGCAGAAAAAGCAGGCTATCATCCTTGAGACCTACCCTGACCTGCCCGTCAAGACACTGGAAGCTTTTATGGAGGCGGCGCAGTCCATGTCCGTGGAGGATTTGGAGGGCTTTATTCACCACAACTACGTCAGCGGCAGCGAGCACAACGCCTACGACGGCCACACCGTGCTGGAGCACGCCAAAATGCACGCCCGTTTCGCCCCCCCGCTGGACCACAAGACCTGCCCCGAGTGCGGCGAAACCGTCTTCAACCTCGCCCGCCCCGATGAGCACGGCCACGTACCGCACGGCACCTACGCTGCGTGGAGCAACCACTACACCGACAAGGGGCCGCAGTTCAGCCGCTTCCCCATCCCGCTGAAGGTCTATGCCTCCGCCGAGAAGGACATGAGCCTGTGGGAGAAGCTGGCCCACCGCGTGCAGTGCGACCCCTTCAACCTCGCGGCGACGCTCATCTTTCTCTTCGCCATCATCCACACCTTTGTGGCGCCCAAGTTCCAGCAGCTGGCGCACAATCTGGAGCACAGCCACCGCCAGCAACTGCGCGAACAGAAATTCCGCATCCTGCACCCCGAGCAGCGCATGCCCGTCTCCTTCGTCTCCACGCTCTGCCACTTCCTCGGTGAGGTGGAGGTGGTCTTCGGTCTGTGGATTATCCCCTTCGCCCTTGTCTGCCAGCACTATTACTCGTGGGAGGATTTCCTGCTTTACATCGACCGCGACACCAGCTTCACCGAGCCGCTCTTCGTGGCGGTGGTGATGGTCATCGCCTCCTCCCGCCCCATCTACCGCCTCGCGGAAAACACGCTGAAGTTCGGAGCCTCCATCGGCGGTGCCACGCCCGCGGCTTGGTGGCTCTCCGTGCTCTGCATCGCGCCGCTGCTGGGCTCCTTCATCACCGAGCCCGCCGCCATGACGCTGGCCGCCATCCTGCTGGCCAAGAAATTCTACCAGCTCAAGCCCTGCATGCCCCTGCGCTACGCCACGATTGCCCTGCTCTTCGTGAACGTCTCCGTGGGCGGCACGCTCACACACTTCGCCGCGCCGCCCATCGTGATGGTGGCGGGCAAGTGGAACTGGGACATGCTGCACATGTTCACCCACTTCGGTTGGAAAGCCATCGTGGGTATCGCTATCGCCAACACGCTCTACTTCCTCTGCTTCCGCAAGGAGTTCAAGCGCTTGGAGGAGGTGCAACGCATCAACAGCGCCTTTGACGGCCAGGTGCCCAACACCTGGGAGGACCGCCAGGATATCATCCCCTTCTGGGTGTACATCGTCTCCATCTGCTTCCTCGCATGGACGGTGTATTTCGCCCACCACCCCGCCATCTTCATCGCGGGCTTCCTCTTCTTCCTCGGCTTCACCATGGCCACGCCACAGTACCAAAACGCCTTCTCCATCAAGGTGCCGCTGCTGGTGGCCTTCTTCCTGGCGGGTCTGCTCATCATGGGCGGCGTGCAGGGCTGGTGGATGCAGCCCGTGCTGCAGGGCCTGGCCGAGCTGGGCGGTGAAACCACCATGGCGTTGGCCAGCATCCTGACGGCCTTCAACGACAACGCCTCCGTCACCTTCCTCTCCAGCACCGTGCCCGACCTTGCAGAGAACATCAAGTACTCCATCGTGGCGGGTGCCGTCACAGGCGGCGGCCTGACGGTCATTGCCAACGCACCCAACCCCGCGGGTCAAGCCATCCTCGGCAAGTACTTCAAGGGCATCAGCGCGCTCCAGCTCTTCCTCTGGGCCATTATCCCGACGGTCATCATGTTCTGCATGTTCAACTTTATCCATTTCGGCGAATAAGACGATGTTTACCGGACTTGTTGAATGCACAGGACGCGTCCTTCGCCTGACGCCGATTGAGAAAGGAGCACGCCTGACGCTTGAAATCCCCTTTGCCGCAGAGCTGGCGCTCGGCGACTCCGTAGCCACCAACGGCTGCTGCCTGACAGTGGATGCGGTTGACGGCCAAGCCGTCTCCTTCGACCTTCTCACGCAAACGATGCGCGTGACCTCGCTGGGGCAGCTGAAGGAGGGCGACCTCTGCAATCTGGAGCGCGCCATGGGCGGCGCAGGGCGCTTCGGCGGCCATTTCGTGATGGGGCACGTGGACACCACGGGCAGCATCACCTCCGTCACTCCCGTGGGGCAGGACCACATGGTGCGCCTCACCATCCCGCAGGACTATATGCGCTATGTCATCGACAAAGGCAGCATCGCCATTGACGGCGTGTCACTCACCGTGGCAAACATCATCGGCGAGAACGAGCTCGAGTTCTGGATTACCCCCCACACATGGGAGCGCACCGTCATGCACACCTACACCCCCGGCCGTGTCGTGGATATCGAGGTAGACATGGTGGCCAAGTACATCGAGAAGATGTGCGGCAGGGGGGAAAAGTGATTCCCGTTTGAGAGGGGCAGCGCCGCTTTTATCGAAAGCCCCGCCGGCACAAACTCAGATGAAATGCACCTCACGCGTGCCGGCCCCTGCGTGGCGGAGCACCACCCACTGCGTGCAGGCCGGCATCAAGGAGCCGTCAAAGCGATCAGCCCACTCCACCAGCAGCACACGGTCTCCCTCGGCAAGGTATTCATCCCACCCCATGCCGACGGCTTCCTCGGGCGCGCGCATGCGGTAGAAATCGAAATGCGCCGCGGGCAGACGACCGTCACGGTGTTCATGCACCAGCGAGAAGGTGGGGCTGGCGGCGGCATCCGTAGCACCAAGGCCCTCGAGAATCCCTTGGATGAGGTGTGTCTTACCCGCACCCAAATCACCCACAAAGCCCAGCACATCCCCTGCCTCCAAGCAATCGGCCAACTCACGGCCCAGCGCTATCATCGCCGCCTCGGATTCCACCTGATGCGGGGAAGAAAAGAAAATTTTTTCTGTTTTTTTCATTTTTTTATGAAATTTTTCTTGCCAAAAGTCTCGGCTTGTCTATAATGTGCCAGCCCGCATGAGCGGGTGCAACACCAAAATTCTCAAAATTATGGCATACGCAGTTATCACTTCCGGCAGCAAGCAGTACCGGGTGACGGTCGGTGACAAGCTCACCGTGGACCGCATCTCCGGTCTGGAGAAGGATGGCGAGGTTACCTTTGACAAGGTGCTCCTCGTCGAGAACGACGGCGCGACCACGGTCGGCACGCCCACGGTGGCCGGTGCTACGGTGACCGCCAAGGTGCTCGATCCCGCCGCTCGCGGCGCCAAGGGCATTGCCTTCAAGTTCAAGCGTCGCAAGGGCTTCCACAAGAAGAAGGGCTTCCGCGCCGCTCTGACGCAGGTCGAAATTACCGCTATCAACGCCTGATTATTAACCCCGAATATTTTCTAACTAGCTATGGCACATAAGAAAGGTCAAGGTTCCGTCCGTAACGGTCGCGATTCCCGCAGCAAGCGCCTCGGCGTGAAGAAGTTCGGCGGTCAGGAAGTGATTGCCGGCAACATCATCGTTCGCCAGCGCGGCACCAAGTTCCACCCCGGCAAGGGCGTGGGCATGGGCCGTGACTACACGATTTTCTCCCTCGTTGACGGCCGCGTGTTCTTCGACCGCGAAGGCACCCGCGTCAACGTTGCTCCCGAGGCATAAGCCGCCCCGAGACAGCAATACGAAAACGGCGTTCCCGCAAGGGGACGCCGTTTTTGTGTAGCGGAGGCGCACTAACTATTACACAGCAAGTCGATAACGGTCATGGCGGACGGCGGCGGTTAGAGGTAAACAGGTGGAGATGAATACCACACTCCGCATGATTACCTTCCGCTGCGACGAGGCGCTTTTTGAGCGCATGGAAGCCCTGTCGATTCGCTACGGCATCGACCGCACCTCTGTGCTCAAGCTCGCCCTGCACTTCTACCTCAACTGCCGAGGCTACAGACAGCAGGGGTGACAAATGAGAATTTGTCGGGATTTACTAGGTACTAGGTACTAGGTACTATTTATCAAGTTCGGCG
>JAKSOV010000080.1 GCA_024405415.1 Akkermansia sp. | reverse complement strand
ATTCAAAAATAGTACATAGTACCTAGTACATAGTAAATCTACAAATCCTCATTTGGAGGACAGGGCGTCTGAGTGGCTGTGTGCGATACTTGCACTCCCCGGTTTAATAGCATTGAATCCCTCTACACCCTATGGTATAATTCGTCCGTTAACTTTTTCTTAACCATGAACGCCATCCCCAATGTACTGGCAGGCCGCTATGCCTCCGATGCCATGAAGTCCGTCTGGTCCGCCGAGGGCCGTATCGTGCTGGAACGCGAGTTCTGGATTGCCGTGATGAAGGCCCAGAAAGACCTCGGCCTTGACATCCCGCAGGAGGCCATTGACGCCTATGAAGCCGTGAAGGGGCAGGTGGATATTGACTCCATCAACGCCCGCGAGCGCATCACCCGCCACGACGTGAAGGCCCGCATCGAGGAGTTCTGCGACCTCGCCGGCCACCAGCACATCCACAAGGGCATGACCAGCCGCGACCTCACGGAGAACGTCGAGCAGCTGCAAATCAGCCGCTCCATGGACATCATCCGCGACAAGGCGATTGCCGTGCTCGACCGCATGGCGAAGCACGCGACAACGTGGCGAGACCTCGTCTTCGCCGCCCGCACGCACAACGTCGCCGCGCAGGCCACGACGATGGGCAAGCGCGTGGCCATGTTCGGCGAGGAAATCGTGCATTGGACGCACGCGTGGCTCAGCATGGCGGAGCGCTACCGCGTGCGCGGGCTCAAGGGTGCCGTCGGCACGCAGCTCGACCAGCTCTCCCTCTTCGCCAAGAATGCGGATACGGTGCATCAGCTTGAAGACCGCATCTGCGCCCACCTCGGCATCCCCGCCAAGTGGAGCAACGTGGGGCAGGTCTATCCCCGCTCGCTGGATTTTGAGATTATCTCGGGCTTGGTGGGTCTCTCCAGCGGTCCCTCCTCCTTCTGCAAGACCTGGCGTCTCATGGTGGGCCACGAGCTGGTGACGGAGGGCTTTGCCAAGGGGCAGACGGGCTCCAGCGCCATGCCGCACAAGATGAACCCTCGCTCCTGCGAGCGCGTGAACGGCTTCCACGCCATCCTCAAGGGGCACCTTGCGATGATCGGCGGCATCATCGGCGACCAGTGGAACGAGGGCGATGTGTCCTGCTCCGTGGTGCGCCGCTGCGTGTTGCCCGATGCCTTCCTGGCCGCGGACGGTCTGTTTGAGACCTTTATCACCGTGCTCGACCAGATGCAGGTGTACGAACCCGTTGTCCGTACGGAGCTGAACCGCTACCTGCCCTTCCTGATGACGACCACCATCATGATGGCCGCCGTGAAGCGCGGCGTGGGTCGTGAGGAAGCGCACGAGGTGATTAAAGAGCACGCCGTGGCGGTCTCCAACGACCTCCGCAACGGCTGCATCTCGACGAACGACCTTCTCGACCGCCTCGGTGCGGACGGTCGCCTGAAGCTGACCCGCGAGGAAATTCAGGAGATTTACGACGCCAACGCCGGTGACACGGGCATGGCGGGTGCGCAGGTGGACGCCTTTGTGGCCATGGTGCACGAGCTCACCGACAAGTATCCCGCGGGCGTGGGGTATACTCCCGGAGCCATTTTGTAAAGCCGCGGGGGAAATGGGAATTACAATTTACAAATTACAAATTACAAATTGAAAATTCGTGCGGCTTCGCCGCAGGGTGAAACAAAACGCAAAGCGTGCCCGAAGCATCCGAAAAGCTTTTGGCGGAGAACGCCGCCTATCGCCTCACCACGCACCGCTTGGTGCAGGGGGAGACGGAGGTGTGCGCCGCCGCGCAGGCTTTGGAGTATCGGGAGAACGGGCAGGAAGTGCGCCGTGTGGAGTTTCCGCCGCCCCCTGCGGGCTGTGCGGGGTACCGCGGCAGCATCCCCGTGCTCACCGCCGCCTATGCGCTGGCCATCAAAGAACTCTTTGAGAACGAGAGCGAGGCGGGGCTGCTGGCGGGGGCGAACTGGAGCACCGTGTGGACGCGCGACATCGCCTATGCTGCCGCGCTGGGCGGGGCGCTCGCCGCGCCCGAGGCCGTGCGCCGCAGTCTCGAAAGCCGCGTGCGCGACGGGGTGATTCTCCAGGACACAGGCACGGGCGGCGGCTGGCCCGTCTCCACCGACCGCGTGTCGTGGGCGCTCGGTGCGTGGTCATACATCAAGCTGACAGGAGACGCGCAATGGTCTGCGTGGGCGGCGGATGTCATTCTGGCGACGCTGAAAGAGGACGAGCGCGTGCTGCCGTCCATGGAAACAAATCCCCTGCGTTCGGGTGAAACCTCCTTCCTCGACTGGCGCATGCAGAGCTACCCCGACGGCATGAGCATCGCCGACATCGGCGCTTCCTATGCCTTCGGCACTAACGTGTTGCACGCCATTGCCCGCCACATTGTCTCCCTTCTGCTCAGGCAGCAGGGGCGCAAGGCCGAGGCGGAGAAACTGCATGCGGAATCCGCGGCCCTTGCTGCCGCCATCCAAAAACATTTTTATATGGAAGGCCCGGGGCAGTACGGCATGATGCTCACCGCCGACGGGCACTTAGACGAGCGCACCGACAGCCTTGCCACGGCGCTGGCCGTGCTCTGCGGTGTGGCGGGTGAACACGGCGCCCGCGCCATGAAAAAGCTGCCGCGCTCCCCTTGGGGCACCCCCGTCTTTGCCCCCTACAAGGCCAGCGTGAAAGACGCCTACCACAACCGCGCCGTTTGGCCTTTTGTGGAGGCCTTTGTGATGCTGGCCCACGCCGAGCTCCAAGACACGGCGGGCGCGTCCTTCTCCCTCTCCTCCCTGCTGCGCGCGGCGCTGGCCTTCGGCACCCACAAGGAGAATTTCAACGCTGAGAGCGGCCGCGCGGAAGACACGCTGCTCAACTCCGACCGCCAGCTCTGGAGCGACTGCGGCATGCTGGGCGCCGTCTATCACGGGCTCTTCGGGCTGCAATTCCAACAAAAGAATCTCTTTATTTCCCCCTGCGTGCCCAAGGAGTATGCGGGCAGCCACTGGCTTACGGGGCTGCGCGTGCGCGGCATGGTGCTGGATATCCACCTGCACGGCTACGGCACGGAAATCGCCGCCGTCACCGTCAACGGCAAACCCGGCTCCTCCCTCATCCCGCTGGAGACGGAGGGGCACCTCCACATCGAAATCGAGCTCATGCCCATCGACGAGGAGGAAGAAGCCGCACCTGCCTTCCCCGCAGCTACGGAAGACCTTCCGACTCCCTGCTGGGATGCTCCCACCCGCGAACGCCTGAGCTGGCGGCCTGAGGAGGGAGCTGAGTCCTACTGCATCTACCGCGACGGGCGCGCCTTTGCCACCACCTTCGACTGCCACCGCAGCCTTGATGTTGCGGACACGCGTTACCACACCTATGCCGTGCAAGCCACGGGGCAGGGGCGGAGCTCATGCCTGAGCGTGCCCTTTGAGTGCGCGCCCGAGGGAGCCGGCTACACCCTCGCTCCTGCCCGCATCGGTGCCGAGGCAGAATATACCGTGGAGCACGGGCAGGCCTGGCTCGATACCCAGCCCCACACCGCGCGGCTGGATTATGAGGAAGCGACGCTTCCCGCGGGCACCTACCGCCTGCGCATCCATTACACCAACGCCACCGCCTCCGAGCGAGACGGCGATACCTGTGCCATCCGCGAGCTCTTCCTCGACGGCGCGAGCGCGGGTATCATCGCCCTCCCCCACAACACGGAAGCGGGGCAATGGGATGCGGATGCTCTCACCGCCGCCCTCACGCTCACCATCCCCGAGGGGAAGCACACCTTCTCCCTGCGCTACACCGAGCGCTGCGTGAACGCCAACCGTGAGCTGAATCAATGTATGGCGAGGGCCCTTCAGCTCACCCGAATATCCTGATTCCGCGCGCGCAGCGAGCCTAATTTCCGAAACGTACATCGTAAATCCTATGAATTACTTTCATTTAACACCCGATAAGCAGACCCGCGGGCCCTATTCAGCGGCGGAGATGCGTGCGCTGCATGCGAGCGGCGCGATTGATGACGACACCCTTGCCGCCGCGGCGGGAGATGCCGGCTGGCGGCCCTACCGCGAGCTGACGCTTGCGGATGGCGTTGAGCCGCCGCCCATCGGGCCGCGCACGCTCGGCAACTGCCCTTTCTGCGGGCAGGAGATTGTCGACACGGCCACACCCGCCGCGTGTCCCCATTGCGGCAAGACCCTGCACCCCGGCACGGGTAACCTGTGGTTCAACTTCCTTTCCTGCCTGCGCCGCTACGCCTGTTTCCGCGGGCGTGCAACCCGCACGGAGTTCTGGAGCTTTTACCTGTTCTTCTACATCATCAGCATGGTGTGCAACTATCTCTGCCAAATCACCATGGCGGGCCTCTACGACATCCCTGCGGATTTGGAGCAACAGCTGCATGCGGCGGATGATGTGTCGCAGGTATGGGCGACAATCGAACCTTATCTGGCGGGTTGCGGCATCAGCGTGGGGATACAGCTTCTCGTGGCGCTGCTCTTTACCTTGCCCTACTGGGGCGTCACGGTGCGCCGCCTGCATGACACGGGGCGCAGTGCCGCCGCCTTCGTGTGGAATCTTATCGGCTGGGTGATGTGCTGCGGCGGGCTGGGCTATTTTGTGTGGCTCCTCTTCGCCGCGGGGTGGGATGAGGAAGTCATGGAGCTGATGGTGGAGAACGACATCATGCTTCCTATCGTTGCCCTTGGCGCCCTGCTGCTCGGCTTTCTTATCATGCTCATCAGCGGCCTCTACATGCTCGTCTGCTTCCTCCTGCCCACGAAACAGGGCGGAAACAAATACGGACCAAGCTTGTAATTTATAATTTAAGATTTATAATTTATAAAGTAAAAGTCAGGCGCGCTTCGCGCGCCGAATTTCCTAAATTGTAATTTGTAAATTGTAATTCCCATGCTTCCTCCCGTTCCTTCCCTGCCGCCGCGCTCCCTCTGGGGGTGTTTTACCTACTGCCTCAAGCGCGAGAACTACGCCCGTTTCAGCGGGCGCAGCACGCGCAGGGAGTACTGGAGCTTCTTCCTGTTCTTCATCCTCATCGGTCTGCTGTTGGGTTTCCTGACGACCTTCGGTGCCGCGATTTGTATGGTTATCGCGGGTGCCGTCGCCCATGTCATCTGGTTCATCGGCGGCTTGCTGCTCCTTCTCGGCTTCATGCTCTACACAGCTCTTCCCGGTCTGGCCGTGTATGTGCGCCGCCTGCATGACGTGGGTTGGAGCGGTTGGTGGATCGGTCTCCACTACGGCGTGGGGGCGGTTATTTTCGCCATCGTCTGGTTTCAGCTCATGATGGGCGTGCAGGAGTGGATGTGGACGAACGAGAGCGTCACATGGGATGCCGAGAGCCTGCAAAGCCTCGGCGCTTATCTGGAGACTGTTCCCGGCTTCCCCCTGCTCGATGAAATCTCCGACGTGCTTACACTCGTGAGCCATGCGCTGGGTCTCTTCCTCTTCGTCCTCACTCTTTGGCCCTCGCAGCAGAAGGAAAACCGCTACGGCCAAAAGCCCCTCGCCTGAAACTCCCGCGCGCGCTGCGCGCCGAATTTCCCAATTTGTAATTTGTAATTCCCATGTCCTCCTCCGCTGCACCCTCCCCTATCTTTATTCTGGGTCCCACGGGCTGCGGCAAGAGCGCCGTGGCCGTGGCGCTCGCGCAGCGGTTGGGGGAGGCGGAAATCGTCTCGGCGGATGCGTATCAGATTTACAAAAAAATGCCCGTGCTCACCGCCGCACCGAGCGCGGAAGAGCTGGCTGTCGTGCCGCACCACCTCATCGGCCTGCTGGAGCCTACGGAGCCGAATGACGCCGCCGAGCACGCCCGCCGTGCGATGGAAGCGATTGCGGATATTCAGGCGCGCGGCAAACGCCCCATCGTCACGGGCGGCAGCGGCCTGTATGTGAAGTTCATCTCCCACGGCATCTCCCCCGCGCCGCCGAGCGACCCCGCCTTGCGCGCCGAGCTGACCGCGCTGCCCTTGGAGGAATGCGTGCGCCGCCTGCGCGAGGCTGACCCTGAGGGCGCGGCCATGACCGACCTCCGCAACCCGCGCTACGTCGTCCGCAACCTCGAAATCGTGCTCACGGGCGGTAAACCCCTCTCCCATTGGAAAAACAACTGGACGGCACCCGCCGGCCCGGGTTTCTCGTTAGAGCGTGATACCGCGGGGCTGGATGCTCGCATCGCCGCTCGCAGCCGCGAGATGCTGCGCAGCGGCGCCATCGAGGAAGTCGCCGCGCTGGAGGGCACCCCCCTTTCCCCCACCGCTGCCAAAACGCTGGGGCTGGACCTCATCCGCGCCTATCTGGCGGGCACGGTCTCGCGCCGTGAGCTCACGCCCGCCCTTGCGCTGGCCACGCGTCAATACGCCAAGCGCCAGCGCACCTGGCTGCGCCGCGAAACATGGCTGACCTCCCTCCCCGTCGCCGGTGAAAGCGCCGCACAAATAGCCGCCCGCATCCCCCTTTAACCTCTGTCGCATGGCAACGAAAAGCCCGGTCTGACAGCATGTCAGACCGGGCTTGTTATTACTGCGGCGTAGCCGCACAATCTTTACAATTTGTAATTTGTAAATTGTAATTTGTAATTCTCCGTTAGTCTTCTTTCTTCTCGGGCATCTTGCCCGTGGTGAAGTACTGCTCGATTTCCTCAAGGGTGCGACCCTTGGTCTCGGGCATGAAGAAGGCGGCGGTGATGAAGTAGATGACCGTGAAGCCCGCGAGGCAGAAGAACACCGTCGAATAGCCTGCGGAACCCACCCAGGGCAGGAAGGTGCCCGCGATGGTGGTGGACACGCCCTGGTTGATGAGCAGGGCGATGGCCATGCCGTTGGCGCGGATGCGGGTGGGCATCAGCTCAGAGAGAGCCAGCCACACGCACACGCCGGGGCCGCTGGCGAAGAAGGCCACGAACACCACGAAGAAGCCGGCCACGGCCCAGCCGGTGACGGCGTTGGGCTTCATGCCGATTTCGGCGCGGGTGATGGAAACCTCCTTCACGGCACCTTCCTCAAGGTAGGGGGACCAGAAGCAAATCTTGTCCATGAAGGTGGGGGCCAGAGCCGTCTCCTTAGCGATGGAGATAACAGCGCCCTCCGCATTGCCGACTTCCTTCAGCTCGGCCACGGCCTGCTTGCTGTCAAAGCCCTGCTTGTAGGTGACGATGAGCTGCATGCCGGGGGTCACATTGCCCTCGGTGATGAACTCGGGATGGGGGGCGGCGATGTCCTCCTTGGCGAGGGCCAGCTTCACGGCGTCCTCCACGGAGAGGTTCAGCGCGTTGTCCTGCACGGCGGCAGCAGCGATTTCCGTCACATCGGCGCGGTTGTTCTCCACGGTGAGGAACATGGTGCCCACACCCGCGAGACCCACGATGATGCCGAGCGTACCGATCTTGAGCAGGGTGGTGCGGCCCTTCTTATCCACGAGGGAAACGGCCACAATCGTCATGCCCATGTTGACGACCTTCATGCCGAAGTCAGCCCAGTTGGCTACGGAGCCTTCCAGACCCGCCTGTTGGAAAATCATGACGGAGTAGTTCAGCACGGAGTTGATGCCCGTCGCCTGCGTGCAGGCAAGCACCACCACGGCGAGGATGAAGGGGATGATGTACTTGCGCTGGCAGAGGGAGTCGCCCTTGGCGGCCTCGGCAGCCTCAGCGGCAGCCTTGGCCTCAGCGGCGTCGGCAGCCTCCATCTCCGCGAGAATTTCGCGGGCGGCCTCATCGCCGTTGTTGGCAGCCAGAGCGCAGAGGGCTTCATCGCGGCGGCCGCGGCGGTACAGCCAGCGGGGGGATTCCTTCAGCTTGAAGGCACCGAAGAAGAGAATGAGACCGGGCAGGGCGGAGCACCAGAAGATGGTCTGCCAAGCAATCGTCTTGGTCACGGGGTCGATGGTGACGTCATTGGCGGCACCCACGATGGAGGTAACGGCCAGACCCACCACGGCGGCGAACACGAGGCCCACCGTCAGCAGGAACTGGAACATGCCCGTGCCCTTGCCGCGGGAGTTGGCGTCCAGACACTCAGCGAGGTACATGGGCACCACCACACCGACGAGACCGGCAGAGGCACCCTGCAGGATACGGCCGGCCATGAGCATCTCGAACACGTTGTTGGAGAAGCAGATGACGGGAATGCTCAGCGTGAAGAGCAGGGCCGAGATGATAATCACCTTCTTGCGGCCCAGCCACTCGGCGAGCATGCCGGCGAACAGGGAGGAAAGCACGGAACCGAGCAACACGGCCGCCACGACGACGGAGAGCTGCTGCGGGGTGTAGGTGGTGGTGGCCTCGATATAGGGCAGGGCGGCGGCAATCACGCCGACGTCGATACCATAT
>JAKSOV010000008.1 GCA_024405415.1 Akkermansia sp. | reverse complement strand
AAAAATAGTACATAGTACCTAGTACATAGTAAATCTACAAATCCTCATTTGTCGAGTCTCACCTTTTCCCGTATCGCCGTTCGCGGACGGCGAAGGCGGCAAGGGCCTCCTCGAAATCGGCGCGGTCGAAATCCGGCCAGAGGGTGTCCGTGACGTGGATTTCGGCGTAGGAAATCTGCCAGAGCAGGTAGTTCGAGATGCGCATCTCACCGCTGGTGCGGATGAGCAGGTCGGGGTCGGGCATGCCCGCGGTGTAGAGGTTCTGCCCCAGCAGCTCGGGCGTGATATCCTCGGGGGAGAGGCTGCCCGCTTTCACCTGCTCGGCCAGTGATCGGGCGGCGGCGGTGATTTCCTGCCGCGAGCCGTAGGAGAGGGCGAGCACCACGTTGAGCTTCGTGTTGTGCTTCGTGGTCTCGATGGCCTTGGCCAGCTCCTCCCGGCAGTCCTCGGGGAGCATGTACAGCTCGCCGATGGCGTGCAGGCGCACCCCCTTTTCCATCATCTCGGGCGTGCGCTCCTGAAGATATTTTTTGAGCATCCCCATGAGAGCGGTGACCTCCATCTTGGAGCGCCCCCAGTTCTCTGTAGAGAAGGCGTAGAGCGTCACCCAAGGGATTTGTTTTTCGATGCAGAGGTCGATGACGCGCTGCACGGTTTTGACACCGTTGAGGTGCCCCGTGGCGCGGGGCAGGAGGTGCTGCTTGGCCCAGCGCCCGTTGCCGTCCATGATGAAGGCAAGGTGCTGAGGCTGTTTGGACTTTTTATCCATGAGAGCGGGAGGGGAAAATCAGAGCTCGTATTCGCCGTACTCGGCCAGGATGGCCTCCACGCGGGCGACGTCTTCGGGGGAGTCCACGCCGCTGGTGGTCTTGCGGCCGCGGTAGGTCACCTCCACCATCTTGACACGCAGCCCGTTGTAGAGGAAGCGCATCTGTTCCAGCCCCTCCACGCAGCCCTTTTCGTAGTCGGACTCGGGAAGCTCGAAATAGTTCTTGAGCGCGGTGTGCGTGTAGGCGTACAGACCGACATGGCGGCGCACGGGGCTCTTCTCCATCGTCTCACGCGCTTTCTCGGGCTTGCGGATGGCGGGGATGGTGCTCTTGGAGAAGGCGAGGGCGTAGCCGTCTTTGTTCACGAGCACGGTCGTGCCGCTGTAAGGCGTGGTCTTCTTGGACTCCACCAGACGGTCGTACTCCGCCCAGTCGAGGTGGATGCAGGGGGTGAACACATCGGCGGGGCAAGCCTTCCACTCGTCGATGAGCTGCTGGATGACCCACGGGGGGCAGAGGGGATTGTCGCCCTGCAGGTTGATGATGAAATCGGGCGCGACGGCCTGTTGGCTCACGGCATCCCAGCAGCGCTCCGTGCCGCTGCGGCAGGTCTCGGCGGTCATCACGGCGGGCACGCCCGCTCCCGTGCAGTAGTCCACGATGCGTTGGTCATCCGTGGCTACCACATAGGAGCAGTTGTCATTGTGGCGGCAGATGGAGGCGGCGATGTCCGCCACGCGCTTAATCATCTCCACACCCGCGATTTTCACGAGGGGCTTGCCGGGAAGGCGGGTGGAAGCATAGCGGGCGGGAATGACGATGAGGATGTTTTGAGACATAACGGGGAAATCTGCTTGGTGTTGCCTTACAGGCTACCGCAGCAGTCGTCATTTGACAAGAAAAAAACAACGCGCACGTGTGTAAAAGAAAAAGTCAACTTTGCCGTACTTTTTCCCTTGCGTTTATGGGGTGCAGATGGTAGAAATAGAGAATCACATGAAAAGTTTTCTCAATAAGGCAATGTTGCTCGGTCTCACGCTGATGAGCGGCGTGGCTTGCGCCTCGGAGGGCGCGGAGCATGCGGAAGGTCTTTCCTCGGATGCCCCCGTGCTGTGGGATATCCCCATTCCTTTCTGGCCGGGGCACTCGCTGCCTATCAGCAACTCTCTGATTATGTTCACCTTGGCCGTGGTGCTGCTCATCGTGGTGCTGCGCCTTGCCACGCGCAAAATGCAGCGCGTACCCGGCGGGCTGCAGAACTTCGTGGAGTGGGTCTTTGAGTCTCTGTACAACTTTGTGGAAGGTCTGGCGGGTAAGTACCTTGCCCGCAAGTATTTCTGGTACTTTGCGACCGTGTTCCTGCTCATCATGGTGAGCAACTACATGGGTCTCATCCCCGGTGTGGGCGAGGTGACCTTTGACGGCAAGCCCCTCTTCCGCGGCGCGAATGCCGACCTCAACGTGACGATTTTCCTCGGTTTCGGCTACGCGATTCTCTGGTTCATCTGGGTGATGCGAGAGCAGGGTATCAAGCACTTTTTGATGCACACCTTCGGGCCCAAGGGCGGCCTTACGGGCTTCCTGAAATACGCGCTGCTGCCGATTTTCTTCTTCGTCGGCATGATTGAGATTCTCTCCATCTGCGTGCGCCCCGTGGCTCTTGCCGCTCGTTTGTTCGGCAACATCTACGCGGGCGAGGCTATCCTCGAGAAGATGGGCGGCATCAGCTTTGCGGCCATGCTGCCCTTCATGGGGCTGGAGATTATCGTCGGCTTCGTGCAGGCTCTCGTGTTCCTGATGCTCACCGCCATCTTCCTGAAGACTCAGGTCGGCGGAGATGAAGAAGAGGAGCACTAAGAAAGATTTCCCCTGTTTGTTCATGAAGTAAGCCGTGAGGGCAGGGGTTCATTAACAACAACAAATACAATAACGCATTATGATTACTCCCATGATTGCTGAAGCCGCCGCTGCGGTGGGTCCTGCGGGTCTCGCTACCATCGGTGCCGGTCTCGGTATCGGTCTCATCGGCGCCAAGGCCGCTGAGTCCACGGGTCGCAACCCTGCCTCTTTCGGTAAGGTGCTGACCATCTCCATCCTTCTCGCCGCTCTGGTGGAAGGTGTGGCCTTCGTGGCCATCTTCATGGGCTGAGTTCGCTCTGCCCGAGGTTGCGCTCCCCGCAAGGGAGCGCAACCCGCCCCCTTTCCTACTGTTTTATCCGTCCGTCATTTTTAACTGAATCTACTTAACTTATGTACACACCGTATCTCGCAGCCGATATGTTGCAGCTGGCCGATAAGTTCGGCCTGCATACCGATGTCTTCATTGCACACCTCATCGCCTTCACCATTCTCGTGGCCGCGGTGGCCAAGTTCGGCATCAAGCCCATCATGGGCCAGCTGGAGGAGCGCCGCAAGCGTATCGAGGAGGGTGAAGCCATGCACGCGCAGAGCCAAAAGGAGCTCGCTGAGGTGAAGGAAGCGGGTGCCAAGATGATGGAAGAAGCCCACGCCGCCTCCAAGCAGGAGGTGGAACACGCCAAGCAGACCGCCGCCCGTGTGCAGGAAGAGCTCGTCGCCAAGGCTACCACGGAGGCTCAGACCGTCATCGAGAACGCCAAGAAGCAGGCCGCCATGGACACCCAGCGCGAGAAGGACGCCCTGAAGGGTGAGTTCGCCCGCCTTGTCGCCCTCGCCACCTCTCAGGTGACGGGGAAGGTGCTCAGCGAGGAGGACCACCGCAAGATTAATGACGAGGCGATTAAGGCACTCTGAATGACAAATTACAATTTACAAATTACAAATTGAACATTCGGCGCGGCGTTGCCGCGCGGGAGAAACGGAAAAGGCCGTTATGAAGATTACCAAGGATGTCCAAGCGCAGGCACGCCGCCTGATGCGCCTCTGCACGGGGGCGGACGGGCTGCTGCTGGAAGACCGCGTGCGTGAGTGCGCCGCGGCGATTGCGGAGCGCAAGCCCCGCAACGGCATCGCCCTGCTCACTGCCTTCACCGAGATGGTGCGCGCCGAGCAGAAGCGCCGCACCGCGACCGTCACCTCCGCCGTGCCGCTGACGGATGCGGAGAAGACCGCCATCACCGAGAAACTCTCCGCCACGCATGCGGGGCTTATCTTCGAGTGGCAGACCGACCCCGCCCTCATCGCCGGACTCACTGTCCGCGTGGGCGACGAAGTGACGGACGCCTCCGTCCGCTCCCGCATCGACCGCCTCTCCCGCCTCGCCTAACACCAAGCTTTCACCGAACCCCTTATTAAAATCACACCAAGCGTATGAGCAATATCGTACAAGAACTCGAAGCGCAGATTCGCCAAGCGACTGCCGCCACCGTCACCGAAAACGTCGGCACCATCAAAGCCATCGGCGATGGTGTTGCCCGCATCGAAGGCCTGAGCAACGCCATGCTCAATGAAATGATTGAGTTCCCCGGCGGCGTCATGGGTCTCGCCATGAACCTTGAGGAGAACGAAGTCGGCGCCGTGCTCATCGGCAACGGCTCCCACCTCCGCGAGGGCGATACCTGCAAGACCACGGGTCGTCTGCTGCAGGTGCCCGTCGGCCCCGGTCTGCTCGGCCGCGTGGTGGACACCCTCGGCAACCCGCTGGACGGCAAGGGCCCCATCGAAGCCGCCGCGCACTACCCCGTCGAAAAGATTGCTTCGGGCATCATCTCCCGTCAGGGTGTGAGCCAGCCCGTGCAGACGGGTATCCTGCCCATCGATGCCATGATTCCCATCGGTCGCGGCCAGCGCGAGCTCATCATCGGCGACCGCTCCACGGGCAAGACCGCCATCGCCATCGACACCATCATCTCCCAGGCCGACCAGAACAAGAAGTTCGAAGGTAAGGAAGGCTACCGCCCCCTGTACAGCATCTACGTGGCCGTCGGTCAGAAGCGCGCGAATGTTTCCCGTCTCGTCTCCAAGCTGGAGGAGAGCGGCGCGCTGCCCTACACCATCGTGGTGGTCGCCTCCGCTTCCGACTCTGCCGCCATGCAGTACCTCGCTCCCTATGCCGGTTGCGCCATGGGTGAGTACTTCATGGACCAAGGTCAGGATGCCCTCATCGTGTACGATGACCTCTCCAAGCACGCCGTCGCCTATCGTCAGGTGTCGCTCATTCTGCGCCGCCCCTCCGGTCGTGAGGCTTATCCCGGTGACGTGTTCTACCTCCACAGCCGTCTGCTGGAGCGCGCCGCCCGCATCAACAGCGAGGGTGGTCGTAAGGGCGGTTCCCTCACCGCTCTGCCCATCATCGAGACGCAGGCCGGTGACGTGTCCGCCTACATTCCCACGAACGTGATTTCCATCACCGACGGTCAGATTTTCCTCGACACCGACCTCTTCTATCAGGGTGTCCGCCCCGCCATCAACGTGGGTATCTCCGTGAGCCGCGTGGGTTCCAGCGCCCAGACCAAGATTGTGAAGAAGCTCGCCGGCTCCGTGAAGCTCGACCTCGCCCAGTTCGAAGAGTTGCAGGCCTTCGCCCAGTTCGGCTCCGACCTCGACGCCGCCACCAAGGCCAAGCTCGAACGCGGTCGCCGCATCGTTGAGCTCTTCAAGCAGGGGCAGTACGAGCCCAAGAGCCTCGGCATCGAGGTCATCAACCTCTACGCCATCCAGCGCGGCTTCCTCGATGATGTCGCGGTGGAAAATATCCGCTCCGTCCGCACGGAGATGGAGGAGGACGCCCGCGTGAACGCCGCCGACCTGCTCACCGCCATCGAGACGGAGAAGGCTCTCACGGACGACATCGACGCCCGCCTCAAGGAATTCATGACCGGCTTCAAATCCCGCCTGAAGAAGTAATACCATGGCCAGCCTGAGAGACATCAAACGCCGCATCAAGTCGGTACGCAACACATCGCAGATTACCAAGGCGATGCAGATGGTTGCGTCCGCCAAGATGCGCCGTGCTCAGGAGCTTGCACTCGCAGGGCGCGCCTATGTGAGCGCGCTTGCCAACGTCTTCCGTCACCTGCAGGAGAGCATCGCGGACTGCGACTCCCCGCTCATGCAGCGCAGCCCCAACGGGAAGCAGCTCGTGGTGGTCATCACCACGGATCGCGGTCTCTGCGGCGGTCTGAACGCCAACCTCATGAAGGAGGTGCTGGTGCGCTGCCCGCAGGAGGCGGACTACGTGACCATCGGTGCCAAGCTCAATCCGCAATTTGCCCGCACGGGGCGCAATCTGGTGGCTTCCTTCAGCCTTGCCGACGGCTTCGGCGAAGCGGAGCTGAAGCCCATCCTCGACTTCATCCGCAAGAGCTACGAGGACGGCACCTACAACAGCGTCTCCGTCATCTACCAGAAGTTTATCAACGTCATGGTGCAGCGTCCCCATCTCACGGAGCTGCTGCCCATCACGCCCGATGAACTGCTTGCCGTCGCGCAGCAGGACAAGATGCCCGACACCGACAACGCCGGCTTCCTGCTGGAGCCCACGCCCTCGGCGCTGCTTGCGTCCATCCTGCCGCTCTACTTCGCCAACCTGCTCACGCAGATGGTGCTGGAGGGCAAGGCCTCCGAACAGAGCGCGCGCATGGTCGCCATGAAATCCGCCACGGAGAACGCCAAGACCCTCATCGGCGAGCTCACGCTGGAGTACAACAAGGCGCGCCAGACGCAGATTACCAACGAGCTTCTCGAAATCACCACCGCCATGAAGGCGATGGAGTAACCTCTTCTATCAAACTCAACCTTTTACAACACACTCTCTTATATGAATACCGGCAAAATCGTGCAGATTATCGGCGCCGTGGTGGACGTCGACTTCTCTCAGGCGGAAATGCCCGCCATCTACAACGCGCTCACCGTGGACTTCACGGTGGACGGCGAACCCCGCCACCTCGTGCTGGAGGTGGAGCAGCACCTGACCGATGGTTGGGCGCGCACCGTCGCCATGAGCACCACGGACGGCCTCAAGCGCGGCATGGAAGTCGTCGATACGGGCGCGCCCATCTCCGTGCCCGTGGGTCCCAAGGTGCTGGGTCGTATCTTCAACGTGCTCGGCGAGACCGTGGACGAGAAGGGCCAGCTGGATGATGTGAAAAAATACCCCATTCACCGCGAAGCTCCCAGTCTGGAAGAGCAGGCTACGTCCTCCGAAGTGCTGGAATCCGGCATCAAGGTGATTGACCTCATCTGCCCCTTCCTGAAGGGCGGTAAGGCCGGTTCCTTCGGCGGTGCCGGTGTGGGCAAGACCGTGCTCATCATGGAGCTCATCAACAACATCGCCAAGGCGCACTCCGGTCTGTCCGTGTTCGCCGGCGTGGGTGAGCGTACCCGCGAAGGCAACGACTTCTACAACGAAATGTCCGAATCCGGCGTGATCGACCAGGCGCACCCGGAGAACTCCAAGGTGGCTCTCGTGTACGGCCAGATGAACGAGCCCCCGGGTGCCCGTCTCCGCGTGGCCCTCTCCGCCCTCTCCATGTCGGAGTACTTCCGCGATGAAGAGAACCGCGACGTGCTGCTCTTCGTGGACAACATCTTCCGTTTCTCCCAGGCCGGTTCCGAGGTGTCCGCCCTTCTCGGTCGTACCCCCTCTGCTGTGGGTTACCAGCCCAACCTCGCCGAGGAAATGGCCGGTCTGCAGGAACGCATTACCTCCACCCGCAAGGGCTCCATCACCTCCATGCAGGCCGTTTACGTGCCCGCGGACGACTTGACGGACCCCGCCCCCGCCACCACCTTCTCCCACCTCGATTCCACCGTGGTGCTGGAGCGTGCGCTCGCCGCGCAGGGTATCTATCCCGCCGTGGACCCGCTGGCCTCCACCTCCAAGGCCCTGACCCCCGAGCTCGTGGGCGAGGAGCACTACCGCGTCGCCCGCGGCGTGCAGCAGACCCTGCAGCGTTACAAGGACCTCCAGGACATGATTGCCATTCTCGGCATGGACGAACTCTCCGAAGCCGACAAGCTCACGGTGAGCCGCGCCCGTAAGATTCAGCGCTTCCTGTCCCAGCCCTTCAGCGTGGCAGAGGTGTTCACGGGTATCAAGGGCCAGTACGTGCCCGTTGCCGAGACCGTCCGCGGCTTCGCCGAGATTCTGGACGGCAAGTGGGATGCCGTGCCCGAAGGTAACTTCTACATGAAGGGCGGCATCGACACCGTTGAGAAAGCCTGACGCTTATGAGTCTTCATTTCACCATCATCACCCCGCTGCGCACGGCTCTGGAGACGGAGGTGAGCTCGGTGCACCTCCCCGCCTCTCAGGGCGAGATGGAGGTGCTGCCCGGCCACACCGACCTCATCACCTCCGTGGCGAACGGTGCGCTCACCTACCGCCCCGTCGGCGGGGAGGCGCAGACGCTCTTCGTGGGCGGCGGCTTCCTGCAGGTGGAGAACGACCGCGTGTTACTGGTGACGGACACCGCCCTCGCCGCCGCGGATATCGACACCGATACCGTGGAAAAGGCGGTCGAGCGCGCCAAGGCAGCCCTGCGCAACAGCGCCTCCGTCCTCTCTCGCGAGGAACAGGCCAACCTCGAGGCCGCCATAGCCAAGCAGCTCGCCATGCTGGAGTTCCACAAGAAGCTCCACAAGCATTGAATCTGAGATTTAGGATTTTGGATTTACGATTTTTGATTTGAGCAGTTCGTGCGGCTCCGCCGCAGGATTCGAAAAGCGGTCTGACGCGAGCGTCAGACCGCTTTTTTCTATCATTGCACCACCAATACGGTGTTTGATTTTCCCTTTCCTGTTATCAGAAATAGGTGTTGACGGCAAACTCAAACTGCTCCATGAAAATCTGCTTGAAGGCGGCGAGGTTATTCTGCTCGTAAAAGAGGAGCATCGCTTTTTTGTAGTCGATGGAATCCACGCTGCGGAAAGAGAGAGGGCAGTAGCCGTGTGCCATCAGCACGGCATTGGCCGTGATGCGAGCGGTGCGCTTGTTGCCGTCGGTAAAAGCCTGAATGTAGGAGAGTAGCACCAGCACCAACAGAGCCTTGCTGAAAACGCACTCCGTGCCATTGACCAGTCGGCTGGTCGCTTCCAAGGCTTCGCGGATTTGGAACTCGTTGTCCAAGGGGCGATAATTGGTGCCGATGATGCCCACGCGCCGTTGGCGGATGTTGTGCTCAATCCCTAAATCCTGCACCAAGAGGCGGTGGATATCTTCGATACGCGCCACCGAGAGTTTCTTGAGATAATCCGGGTTGTCGATGATGAAATCAAGTGCTTTTTTGTGATTGAGCAGCATCGTAGCCTCCTCCCGCGTCTTGCCGTTGGCCGCCTGCTTTTCCAACAGGAGCCGCTCCGTTTCCAGCAGGGTGTAGGTGTTGCCCTCAATCTGGGAAGATTTCCAGCTCAGGTCAATGCCGAGACGCGTCATCTCGCGGCGCTGCTCCGTCGGCGGAAGAGCTGCAATGTTCGCCCTAAAGGTCGATTGCAGAGAACTCAGGTGTTCCAGCTCATCCTCCGAGAACAGCTTGACTTGCGGCAGAATGTGCTCCACTAAATCAAAGTTGAAAGATGCGTGGATGTGGCGCTCATCAATCTCTCGGCTGAAATAGGTATCAAGGTCCACGGTAGAGAGCACACGCCCCGCGGGGCTGAGGGCGTAGCGCGTGCTGCGGCCTTTACCCAACAGGCTGATTTTTCCGTCCCGCACGAGTCGTTGCAACTCGCGTTTCAGGGTGGCTTCGCTATCCTGAAATGCGATGGCTGAAGCCAGCTCGGCGCGGCTTAAACTTTCGACATTTTGCAGGACTTCGATAATGCGGCGTTCCTCTCTCATGTTTTTCGGCTCATTCTGAGCGTGTTTACGGCTCATTATAACCCCGTTTTGAGCCGAAAAGGAAGCAAAAAACACCATTTCTGAGCCGAAAGGGCGATTTTATCCTCATGACAGCCAAAACTTTCGCGCTACTGTTTGCCCTATCGGCGAGAGGTAGCGGGAGTGGAGGAGCCGCGGGGTGGTGTGGCCCATTTCAAGTTGGAGCGCAGCCAAATCGCGGAAGTGGCGGGCGTGGTAGGTGGCGAAGGTGTGGCGGCAGATGTCGGGGCGCCAGATTCGGAAGCGTGCGGCGCGGCGCAGGGCGCGCCAGCGTTGCTCCCAGCGGTTGGGGATGGTGAGGGCACCGCGGTGCCGCTTGATGTACCGGGCAACCTTTCTCAACGGCACCACACGCCCGCCGCCTGTCTTGCTGGTGTTCGGGCGGATGATAAGCTCATCCCCCACAATATCCCGCTGCGGGTCGATGCGTGTCACTTCTGCGGGGCGGATGCCGCAGTAGAGCATGAGCTTCAGCGAGAGCTGCATGTCCCTATGCTCTGGGCGTTCGGCGGCGCGCTCCAGCCGTGAGACTTCTTCCAAGCTCAGCGGCTCGATGGGCTTTTCTTTCACGCGCGGGGCTTCGATGGCATCCACGGGGTTCCTGTCACACCACTCTTGGCGGATGCCATAGGCAAAGATGGAGTGCAGGATAGAACGCCCCTTGTGGTAACTGCTCGCTCTGGCCTCCCTCGCCGCCCGCCGCAAGAGGAAGTGAGAGCGGATAACAAATGAAACAAAAACGGTCTGACCGCAAGGTCAGGCCGTTTTTCATTATTCCACGGCGAAGCCGTGCGAATTTAAAACTTTATAAATGATAAATTCAAAATGATAAATACCAAATCGCCCGCTCGGCTTGCGCCGAGCGGGCTTTGTGTGCGCCTCTCTTAAAGCGCGCCGAGCACTCACTCGGCGCAGAGAATCTTGACGAAACCTTCCTCCTGCAGACGCGTGGCGCCGCAGGCGAACTTGGCGCGAATCTGGAGGGTCTCATCGAGGTCGTCGCGGACGGAGAGCTTGACCTTGAAGTCGTCCCAGATGCCGAACTGCGCGCGGCTCTTGACCCAAGCAAGGCAGGAACGCACGCCCTCGGTCGTGACGGGCAGCTGCTCGGTGCGGATAATCTTGAAGCCCATGAAGGAGTCAATCTTACCCTCGGCCAGCGCACGGACGGTGTTGTAGTCGTAGCTGGAGACCTCGGGCTGCTGGAGCAGGGCGTTGATCTGGCTGCTGGAGCAGGCGAGCACGAGCTCATCGCCGTAGGCGCGGCGGTCCTCGCTCCAAGCCTCGGCCTTCTGCAGCATGGTCAGCGCGTGGCGCAGCTTGTCGATGGTGAGGTTGGAGGTCTCATCCACGCCCGTGTCGGTGTAGTCCACGGCGATGGTCTGCGAGGCGGGGAAGGCCACCTGCGTGCCGCCCACTTCGCCCGTGTAGTTCACGCCGAGGAAGGCGTCAATCATCACCTTGTCCATGCAGCGGCCGGCGGCGGCGCGCAGGCTTTCGATGGTCTTGGAGACGGGCACGTCGATGTTGGCGAGCTTCTTCGCGTCAAACTCATCGAAACCGATGGCTTTGGTGAAGAGGTGGGGGTGCATGATGCGGCGGTAGGTGGGAGCCTCCGCGGGGGTGGTGGTGCCCATGCGGCCCGTCTTCTCCGTGAAGGTCAGCAGACCGTACTGGTCATAGGCGACCATCTTGCCGGTGAGACCGCTCTCCACGGTTACATACTTGTCGAGTCGGGAGGCCTCCTGCTGGAGGTAAGAGCCCCACTTCTCGGAATACTTAATCTGGTAGTTCTGTTCGATATCAGCCATTGTTGTGTGTGTTGTTTGGTGTTGGTGACGGCAAACGGTGTGGGGTGATTGTCCGCAAGGGTAGCGGAGTCGGACCGCGCGGTGCCGTGTTGCGGTTTCCGCAGGGGCGGAAATTGGTCGCTCGGCGGCGCACTTGCCGTGCAAAAGCAAAGCACGCTTTTCAGCCTCTGTCACCCCTATCCGCCCCGTTCGCGCGACCTGCCCTCCCGCGGGGAAGCGTGGTTGACGCGCGGCGCGGAATGTGCTACAACAACGCCATGGCAGAGCTGCTGTACCACGGAAAGTTCCTCAATCTCGTGCGCGAGGGGCGCTGGGAGTACTGCGAGCGCGTGAACAACACGGGCGCGGTGATGATTTTTGCCTGCACGCCCGAAAACAAGGTGCTGCTGGTGGAGGAGTTCCGCCCGCCCATCGGCAAGCGCAGCCTCTGCTTTCCCGCGGGGCTGAGCGGGGATGAGGGACCCGAGAGCGACCTCGCCGCCGCGCGCCGCGAGCTGTTGGAGGAAACGGGCTACGAGGCAGCGGAGATGCGCTACCTCTTCACCTCCCCCAGCTCGCCCGGGCTGACGAGCGAGACGCTGCACTTTTACCTGGCCACAGGGCTGCGCCGCGTGGCGCAGGGCGGCGGCGTGGAGAACGAGAACATCACCGTCTGCGAGGCCCCGTTGGATGACATCGACGCATGGCTGGCAGCTAAGACAGCCGCGGGCGTCTCCATCGACTCCCGCATCTACGCGGGCCTGTATTTCCTGCAACAGGAACGATGAAAAGCATCGTCGTCAAGGCCTGTATCGTCCTTCTCACCGTGCTGTTGACGGCGGGAGCGTGGGTAGCCTTCTGGTGGCAGAGCAGCACGCGTCCCGATGACGCCGTGCGCGAAATCTGCATCGGCTCGGCGGCATACCCCGACTGGTACCTGGCGGAAAAGCAGGTCGCGGGCGCGGTGTATTACACCATCTACAGCCGCAGCGGCAACACACCGTGGGACCGCCGTTTCGGCGACCGTCCCTGCGGCTGGCTTTACGGGCAATCCGTTTCGGATGAACAGCTGCTCCTCCAGCGTACGGACGGCAGCACATGGCTGCTCGACCGCCGCACGGGCACCTTCCGCGAGGCCCCCCCGCCGCAGAACCCGCTTGCGCCGCTCGGCTGCTTGATAAAGGATTTGTGATAAGAAATATGTGATTTGAGATTTTTGATTTGGAAAGTTCGTGCGGCTGTCGCCGCAGCCGTAGCAACCGCATCTGACGTTCCGTCAGATGCGATTCTTTTTCTTCGGGTGTGGCGAGACTCTATTTCTAAATCACAAATCGAAAATCACATATTTCATATCTCAAATTGCCCCCTTTCCCTCTTGCTATTCCGCCGCTTTCCTGCTAGGATAGGGGGGTACGCATGGAGCCTTTGGATGATTACCAGAACCGCCGTAAGGCGGCCGAGAATCGCCGCCGCCACGGCAAGGAAGCTGCCCCGCACCGCCGCGGCAGCTGGGTGTGGCGTTTGCTCCGCCGCCTGCTGATTGTGTTTTTCGTAGGCTTGGCGGCTATGGGGGTGTGCGGCTACATGCTATTCCTCACCATTACAGCCAAATACCAGCGCTGGGCAGATGAATTCAACCTCGAGGACATCAACAACCTCGACCATCCCTGCATTATCTACGACCGCAACAAGCAGGAAATAGGCCGTATCTACGATGAAAACCGCAGCTACGTCACCTACGACAAGATTTCCCCGAGCATGATTGACGCCCTCGTGGCGCAGGAGGACAAGAACTTCTGGACGCACCACGGCTTTGACCCCTGGGGCATTCTCCGCGCTGCCAAGGAGGCTGCCGCTGCGCACGGTAAGGCCAACCAAGGCGCCTCCACCATCACCCAGCAGCTCGCCCGCAACGCCTACGACCTCGAGCGCCGCACGCAGGCCCGCGGCGGCAGCCGCTACGAGCGCAAGATTGTGGAGATTTTCCTCGCCCGCCGCATCGAGGACAAGTACGACAAGCAGCAAATCATGGAGTTCTACCTGAACCGCGTCTACTTCGGCCGCGGCTTCTACGGTATCCGCTCCGCCGCGCTCGGCTACTTCGGCAAGGAGCCCGGGGACCTCACCGTGCGCGAGGCCGCCAGCATTGCCGCCCTCATCAAAAACCCCGAGAACTACAACCCCATCCGCAACGCGGACCTTAACTGGCGCTGGCGCAACGACGTGATTGACCGCATGGAGCGCGCGGGCTATCTGACCCCCACGGAGGCCGCCCGCGTGAAGGAAACGCCGCTGGGGCTCAACCCCAACCCCCTGCGCCGCAACACCTCCTTCCTGCATGCGCTCGTGCAGCAGCAGGCTATCGACATTTTCCAAAATCCCACCCGCGGCGAGGAGATTGTCAAGAGCCGCGGCATCCGCGTCTACACCACCATCGACAAACAGATGCAGGAGGCGGCGGAAAAGGCCCTCACGGCGCAGCTCGATGAGCTGGAGAAGCACGAGGGCTACACCCACGTCAAGTTCGCCGACCGTTCCGACCCCCGCTGCGCGCAGCACCGCTACCTCGACGGTGCCGTGCTCACCGTGGACAACGCTACGGGCGGCGTGCTGGTGTATGTGGGCGGGCGCAGCTTCGACCGCGACAACTTCGACATCATCGACGCGGGCAAGCGTCCGCTGGGCACGGCCATGCTCCCCTTCCTCTACATGAGCGCCTTCGATAACGGCTACTCCCCCTGCTCGCGCCTGGTGGATGATGCCATGGACAACCGCCTGGCCGGTATCGGCGGCTCGGAGGGCATCCTCGGCGAGTGGGGCATGGAGGTGGACAAGGGCCGCTACCTCGATTCCGTGACGGCGCGCCAGGCGCTGGAGTGGAGCAAGATTGCCGCCTCCGCCCGCCTCGGCATTTCTCTCGGGTCCCACCCGCAGAAGGGCGCGAAAGCCTTTGCCGACACGCTGACCAACGTGGGTATCACCCCGCCGCCGAGAATACCCAGCAGCACGGAGGCCAAGCCCCAGTTCTACCCCCGCGCCTACCTCGGCACCGAGCCCGCCTCCCTCAAGGAGGTGACCATGGCCTACACCGTGTTCCCGAACGCGGGTAAGCGCCCGCTTGCGCCCTACATCGTCACCAAGATTACCGACAGCTCGGGCAATATCCTGTGGGAGAACCCGCTGGCCGTCACCCACAACATGGTCAACAGCACGCGCGGCTGCACCGCCTACCGCCTGCACAGCATCATGCGCGAGTCGCTCAACAAAGGCTCCGCCCAGCGAGTGAACCCCTACCTGCCGGACGGCTTCAACGGCGCGGTGAAGAGCGGCACCAACTACGACTTTTCCGATACGGCCCTTTTCGCCTACAACTCCTCCTTCACCTGCGGTATCTGGATCGGCTATCTCAACGATCATCAGCCCATCTATCCCGAGGCCTTCGGCTCCGACACCTGCGGCCCTGTCATGGGTGCCGTGTTCCGCGCCGCGGGCAAGCGCTACGAGGACAATCCCCTGCCGCTGCCCGAGGATACCGAGGAGGTGGAAATCTGCACCGTCAGCGGCCAGCTGGCCACTAACTTCTGCTTCGAGTCCGTCATGCAGGACGGCAAAGCGGGCTATGTGCGCCCCACCTACCGCGAGTATTTCCACAAGGGGGATGTCTCCCTCGGCTCCTGCTCCGTGCACGGGGACGGCAGCCCCTCGCTGGTGGATTTCCTGGACTCCGGCAGCAATCAGATGAGCTCCTCCCGCGTGCTGCCCGTGCTGCCCGTGCTGCCGAAATCCTCTGCCTTGCTGGGCAAGGACCCCTACGAGTGTGACACCTCCCTCAACCCGCGCTATAAGGACGCCGCCGACCTCGGCGACCCCGCCGGCGGCGCGGAGGAAGTGGGCGTGGACGACAGCCCGGAGGAAGTCAACAGCAACTCCCCCGACAGCCGCATCGAGCTGCCCGCGCCGCGCTCCCTGCGCCACCTTCCGCTCGTGCCGCTGCAACTCTGACACCCCCTTTCACCGTTCGCCTGCCATGTCCACCATCGAACAAGCCCTTGCCGCCACGCAGGAAAAAGCCCTGCGCATCAACCTCGACCCCGCTTTCTACGGCTCCTTCGCCGAAATCGGCGCGGGTCAGGAAACCGCCAACTGGTTCTTCCGCGCGGGTGCAGCGGCGGGTACGGTTGCCAAATCCCTCTCGGCGTATGACATGACCGTCTCGGACTCCATCTACGGCACCTCCAAGCGCTATGTCTCCGAGGAGCGACTGGAGCAGATGATGGACATCGAATTCGCGCAGCTCATCGACCGCCTCGGTGAAAAGCGCGGCGAAAACACCCGCTTCTTCGCCTTCTGCAACACGGTGAAAGCCAAGGGCTACCGCGATAACGGCCCGTGGAGCGCGTGGCTCGGCGTGCGCTTCCAGCTCAAGCCCGGTGCGGAGCCGAGCGACCTCGTGATGCACGTGCGCCTGCTCATCCCCGACCACGACCTGCAGATGCGCGTGCTCGGCATCCTCGGCGTGAACCTGCTGCACGCTCTGTTCTACGACCGCGAACGCATGGACTCCTTCGTGCAGAGCGTGGGCGAGCATGTGGACCGCCACTTCTTCGAAATCGACTACATGCGCTTCTCGGGCAACGGTTTCTCGATGTTCGACAACCGCATCCTCGCGCTCCAGCTCGTGCGCAGCGGCCTGTCCGAAGCCACCCTCTTCTGCCCGGACGGCACCGTAGCCCAGCCCGCCGACCTCCTCTACAAGCGCCCCATCGTGCTCATGCGCGGCAGCTTCATGCCGCTGTGCAACATCCACATGGAAATGATGGAAAGCGTGCGCACCAAGTTCTACGAAGATCTGCCCGAGGCGCAGCAGAGCCGCGAAATCGACATCTGCGAGCTTTCCCTCTCCAACCTCCTGCGCGGCAACGAGGTGGACCTGCTGGAGTTCATTGACCGCGCGGATGCCCTCGCCGCCATGGGCAAGACCGTGATGATTACCAACATCGCGCACTTCCACCGCATTTCCGAGCTGCTCAACAGCTACACCAAGGAGCCCATCGCCATCGCCCTCTCCATCGGCCTGCTCAACGAGCTCTTCAAGGACAAGTGGGCGGAGGACATCCCCGGCGGCATCCTCTCCTGCATGGGCCACATCTTCCGCAACAAGACGAAGTTCTACGTCACGCCGTGGATTAACCGCAGCACGGGCGAGTTCGTGACGGCGGGCACCTACCGCGCGCCCGAGGAATACCTCTACCTCTACCGCCACCTGCGCGAGAGCGGCAAGATTGTCGAGGTTCCCTACTTCAACCAGAAGCTGCTCATGAGCACCCCGCGCGACATCGTCCGCATGATACAGTCCGGCGACGAGGCGTGGAAGGAGTACGTGCCCGAGGCCGCCTACCGCATGGCGGAGCACCTGAAGGGAGGCGAGCAGGCATGAGTGACATCCTTCGGGAACGCGCGCAGTTCACGATTCTCCGCGAACGCATCGGCAAGGGCCAAAAACCCCTCGTCTACCTCGACAACGCCGCCACCACGCAAAAACCCCTCTGCGTGGAGGAAGCCGCGCAGAGGTACTACGAGCAGGCCAACGCCAACATCCACCGCGGCGCGCACTACCTGAGCCGCCTCGCCACCGAGCAGCATGAGGCCGCCCGCCAAACTGTCGCGGATTTCCTGCATGCCGAATCCGCCCGCGAAATCATCTTCACGAGCGGCACCACCATGGGCATCAACCTCGTCTCTCAGACGCTCGCCCTCTCGGGCTTGGTGGGGCAGGGGGATGAAATCCTTGTCACCACGGATGCGCACCACTCCAACATCGTGCCGTGGCAGATGCTCTGCGAGCGCACGGGGGCGCGTCTTCGCCCCATCCCGCTGACGGCGGAGCTTTCGTTTGACTTCGCCTCCTACGAGCAGATGCTCACGCCCCGCACGCGCCTTGTCGCCGTGCCGTACATCTCCAACGCCCTCGGCGCGCTCAACCCCGTGGCGGACATCATCGCCGCCGCCAAGCGCAACAACCCGCAGACTCTCGTGCTGGTAGACGGCGCGCAGAGCACCGCGCACCTCCCCGTCAACGTGCAGGAGCTGGGCTGCGACTTCTACGCCTTCTCAGGCCACAAGATTTACGCCCCCACGGGCACGGGCGCCCTCTGGGGCCGCGCCGAGCTGCTGGAGCAGCTGCCCCCGTGGCTCGGCGGCGGCGAGATGATTAGTGAGGTGTCCTTCGAAAAGACAACCTACAACACGCTGCCCTTCAAGTACGAAGCGGGTACGCCGAACATCGGCGGTAACATCCTGCTTGCGGAGGCCCTGCGCTACGTGCAGCGCGTCGGCTTGGAAGCCATTGACACGCACGAGATGGCGCTCACCCGCCGCCTGTACGACGGGCTTGCCGCGCTGGACGGTGTGCAGATACTCGGCGGACGTGAGAATCGCGGCTCGCTCATCTCCATCCATGTGCCCGGCGTGCACCACTACGACCTCGGCACCCTGCTGGACCAGATGGGCATTGCCGTCCGCACGGGGCACCACTGCTGCCAGCCCTTCATGGCGAGCCTCGGCATCACCGGCACCACCCGCTATTCCATCGCTCTTTACAACAACGAGGACGACATCGACCGCGCCCTGCGCGCCACCGAACGCGCCCTCAACATGCTCCGCTGACCATGGCCGACGAACCGCAATCCCCCCAACCCTTCGAAGTGGCGCAGGAACCCCTCTCCGCCGCCATCATCAAGCTCAACTCCATGTGCCCGGATGACGGCGTCATCATGACCAAAGAAGGGACCATCTGCACCGGCAACGAAAGTGACGAGAACTTTCTCTGCATGCTCATCCCCACGGGCAAACTCGCCCGCCAGCTCACGGCGGACGGCCTCGCCTCCTACTCCGGCAAGGAGCTGAAAAAATGGGCGGACGCCTACGACCGCGCCCCGCTCCAACAGATTGTCGATGCCGCCCGCGGCTAAGACGCACAGCGCCCTCTCATCACGCCATGGCCATTGAATCCTTCCGCGGCACCACCCCCGTGCTCGACTCCCCCGCCTTTGTCGCCGCCGGCGCGGCCATCATTGGCGATGTCGTCCTCAGTCACGACTCCTCCGTCTGGTACAACACCACCCTCCGCGGCGATGTCGCCCCCATCCGCATCGGCGAGGGCAGCAACGTCCAAGACAACTGCTGCATCCACGTGGACTACGAGCTAGGCTGCACCCTCGGCCGCCACGTCACCATCGGCCACAGCGTCACCCTTCACGCCTGCACGGTCGAAGACAACTGCCTCATCGGCATGGGAGCCGTCATCTTGGACGGCGCCGTCATCGGCCACGGCTCCATCGTCGGCGCCCACGCCCTCGTCACCAAAAACACGGTGATACCTCCCCACTCCCTCGTCCTCGGCTCCCCCGCCAAAGTGATAAAGACCCTCCCCGACGACACCGAACAGGCCAACCTTCACCACGCGCAGGACTACATCCGCCTCGCCCGCGAATTCGCCGCGAGAGCCTGAGGCTCTACCGCAAAAAATGACCGCCTCGGTAGTGAACGAGGCGGTCGAAAGGGAAGTCCTGAAAGAACTTTGCTCATGCTTCCCCTCTGAAGCTGCAAAAAATTAACCCCCGAGGCGTTGCCGCTCGACTTCGGACTTGAATTCCCTGCGCTTGCCAAGGGGGGAGGGGTGTGGTAGAATGGGGGTGCGCATGAATGTGCACAGCCAGAGTGAGCGCCATAGCCGCGTGTTGGAGCTGCCGGAGATGATCTCCGGGCTGCTGGTGCTTGTTGTGCTGTTGTGGCAGTTTTGTTTTGAGAGATTGGCGTCCTCGGGCGTGGAGCGCGCGGAGTTCCTGCGCGGGTCGGGGCTGATGCTTTGCTGCCTCGTGTGGTTCAACTCGGCGGTGGTGCTGGTGCATTTTCTGGCGGAGGTGTTCCGCCGCTATTGGCCGAGCCGCTTTTTGTGGCTGCAGCTGCTGGTGGGCGGGGCGAACTCCGGCATTCTGGCGGGCGCGGTGTTGCACGCCATCAACCCCGCATGGCTGCTGCTGACGGTGTTCCTCTGCGTGGCAATGGGTATCTTTGCGCTGGTGAATATCGCCTCCTACCGCAATGCCCGCCGCAACAGCGCGGCCGCGCGCGCGGCCACGTGGTGGACGCCTTCCGTCACTTTCTTCTGCTACATGATGGCGCTCGTGCTGTTGAGCACGCTCATCCTCCTCACTCCGGGGGCCACGCATCAGCCTATCTCCTTTATAGACGCCTTTTTCACCTGCGCTTCCGCTACTTCTATCACGGGGCTGATGACCGTCAATGTGGCGCAGACTTTCACCGCGCTGGGCAAGCTGGTGATTCTCTTCGATATCCAGGTGGGTGCGGTGGGTGTCGTGACTTTCTCGTACTTCGTGCTGCTGATGCTCGGCAAGCGCCTCGCGGTGCGCAACAGCACCACCATGTCGGGTGTGCTGGACCTCCAGAACGCCAATGTGGTGCCCGCGCTGCTGAAGGCTGTGTTCGGTATCACGCTGCTGGCCGAGACGGCGGGTGCGGTGGCGCTCTATTTTCTCTGGCTGGGCAACCCCGCCATCCCGCAGGCGCACTTGGCGGAATACGCCGTGTTTCACGCGGTTTCGGCCTTCTGCAATGCGGGTATCACGCTGTTCCCCGACGGCATGGAGCACGCGGGCGTGACGCACGGCTATGCGGTGCAGGGGGTGATGATGGCCATGATGCTGTTCGGCACGCTGGGCTTCGGCGTGTATCTGGAGGCTCTGACGCGCCTGAAACACCGCTTGGCGGGCAAGCGCCTTGCCCCGCGTTGGAGCACGAACAGCTGGCTCGTGGTGCGCGTGACGGCCATTGTGCTGCTGGTGGGCGTGGTCGGCATGACGCTGCTGAGCCTTTATGAGCCGTCCGTGCATGCGCGCGATGTGGGCTACAACGTGTGGGAGGCGGCGTGGAACTCCGTGAGCCGCTCGGGCGGTTTCGGCCTGACGGATATTGACGGCTACGGCCCCGTGTACAAGATGTTCCTCATTTGCATGATGTTTGTGGGCGGCAACCCCGCGGGCACGGGCGGCGGCGTGTTTGCCCCGGTGTTCGCTCTCTGTGTGCTGGAGGTGTACCGCGTGCTGCGCGGCGCGCAGGATGTGGAGATGCACGGCCGCCGCATTGCCCGCTCGACGGTAGAGCGGGCGATGTCTACGGTGGTGCTGTCTTTCTTCTGGATTATCGGTACGACGATGACGATTCTCCTGCTGGAGCCGGGCATCGCCGCCACGGCGGAAGGCCCGCTGCGCGTGCTGTTCATGGAGGTGAGCGCCTACACCACCACGGGCTTCGACCTCGGCGCCGTGACGCAGATTTCCACCGCCTCGAAGGTGGTCGTCATCCTCAACATGCTCTTCGGCCGCGTGGGCATGTTCACCTTCATGCTGCTCTTTATCCGCCAGAAGCCCGCGTCCCCCATCCGTTACCCCGAGACGCGACTCCCGCTTAACTGATTTTCCCTCCCCTTCATCTTCTAACCCCCGAAATATCATGAAATTCGTCATTATCGGCTGCGGTCAGTTCGGACGCGCCCTCGCCATCAATCTCACCGCTCTCGGCTACGAGGTGACGGTGCTGGATTCTCAGGAGGCGCCCATCAATGCCATCAAGGACAGCGTTGCCTACGCCCTCATCGGCGATGCCACGGACCCCCGCGTGCTCGGCAAGCTGGAGCTGGTGAGCGATGATACCTATGTGATTGTGGCCGTAGGTGAGAACTACGAGCGCAATCTCATGATTACCGCCCAGCTGCGCGAGATGGGCGTGAAGAATCTGCTGGCTCGCTCGGTGAATGAGCTGCAGACGAAGATGCTCAAGCTCATCGGCGTGACGGATATTTTCCGCGTGGAGGATGTGGCCGCCCGCCAGCTCACGCAGCGCTTCACGGCGGAGGGCTTGGTGCGCCTCCGCAAGCTGGATGAGACGCACTCGCTGGCGGATATTCCGCTGCCTGCGGAGTGGGTGGGCAAGAAGCTCAGCGAGGTGGGTCTGCGCGCGGATTACCGCCTGAACCTGCTGACGGTGCGCCGCGGCAAGGCCAAGGAGGATACCACGACGGACGATGTGTTCGCGGAGCCTGAGCAGCCTGTCATCGACACGCCCGAGGCGGGCATGCAGTTCCAGGAGGGCGATGTGCTGGTGCTGTTCGGCAAGGACAGCGACCTCCAGAAATTCGCCGCTAAGTTCAAGCTGTGATGAGCACGTCCCCCCGCGTTACCCTGCCGCAGCAGAGCTACGGCGGCTATATTTTCGATTTGGACGGCACGCTGGTGGACAGCATGCCCACGCATTTCCGCGCGTGGCGCTGGGCGCTGCACAAGCACGGCGCGCCGCACGAGGTGTTTTTGTGGGATGAGTTTGTGGCCCACGGCGGCATGGCCGCGCCCGACATCGTGGCGGACCTGAACCGCGTCTACGGCCTGCAGATGGAGCCTGAAACGGTGGCGGATGAGAAGCGCGAGCGCTATGCCTACCTGTTGGAGTCGGAGCACCTGCCCGTGATTGCGGAGACGGTGTCTCTTGTCCGCCGCCTGAGAGAGCAGGGGATTCCCTACGCCATCGGCACGGGCAGTATGCTGCCGGGGGCCATGGAGACGCTGCGTTCGGCGGGGCTGGCGGATTGGTTCCCCATCATCGTGACGCCGGGGGATGTGCCGCCCGGTCGCGGCAAGCCCAACCCCGATATTTTCCTGCTCTGCGCGGAGCGCATGGGCGTAGCACCCGAGAGCTGCATCGTCTTTGAGGATGCGGAGCCGGGGCTGGCCGCTGCCCGCGCGGGCGGCATGGCCACTTGCCGCGTGGGCGCCTGCCCGGCGGTGGAGGGGTGAGGGGAAGTTGGAAGTTGGAGGTTGGAGGTTGGAGGTTGGAAGTGTTGAAATTCGTGCGGCTGTCGCCGCAGGGATAAACGAAACGCATAGCGCAGGCTACGGCTTCAATTAAAGGCTACCGCATACGCTTTGCGTGGCTTATTTCCCCGCGAGCGACAGCGCTTGTCTCGGCGTAGCCGTAGGCGGAGACGGAAGCCAAACTCAAAAACTTCCAACCTACAACCTCCAACTTCCAACTTTTCTATGACTTTAGGCTGGAAATTCTGCGGAATTTCCGTATAATGCGCGCGCTATGTCCGATACGCAACCTGTCAATAACGCTCCGGGCTCTTCTGAGGAAGAGCTGATTGCCGTGCGCCGTGAGAAGGTGGACAAGATTCGCGCCCTCGGGGTGAACCCCTACGGCGGCCGTTTCGATGTCACCACCAATGCGGCGGAAATCAAGGCTGATTTCGCGGAGGGTAAACAGGTGAAACTCATCGGCCGTATCATCGGCCTGCGAGACATGGGCAAGACGCAGTTCTTCACCATCGGCGATGTGCGCGGCTCCATCCAGTGCATGCTCACCCGCAAGGCTATCTCCGAGGAGGCGTGGGCGCTTTGGAAGCTGTTGGAGCGCGGCGACTGGGTCGGCGTGGAGGGCGAGACTTTCATCACCCGCACGGGCGAGCCGAGCGTGCGCGTGGCGAGCTTCAAGGTGTTGTCTAAGGCTCTGCGCCCCATGCCTGACAAGTTCCACGGCCTGGCGGATGCCGATATGCGCTACCGCAAGCGCCACATGGACCTCATGAGCAACGCTGACAGCGCGGACCGCTTCGTGAAGCGTTCCCTCATCATCCAAGAGGTGCGCAAGTACCTGACCGATCGCGGGTTCCTGGAGGTGGAGACGCCCATGCTGCAAGACGTGGCGGGCGGTGCCGCTGCCAAGCCCTTCGAGTCCTACTACAACGCGCTCAAGAAGCCCGTGACGCTCCGCATCGCGCCCGAGCTGTTCCTCAAGCGTTTGCTGGTGGGCGGTTTCCCCAAGGTGTTCGAGCTGAACCGCAATTTCCGCAACGAGGGCGTTGACCGCCGCCACAACCCGGAGTTCACCGTGCTGGAGGTTTATGAAGCCGGCGGTGACTATGAGACCATGGCCGACATGATGGAGGAGATGATTACCTCCGTGGCGGAGAAGATTTTCGGCACGCTGAAGTTCGACCAGTACGACGACGAGGGCAACCTCCGCTGGACGGTGGACCTGACGCGCCCCTGGCGCCGTGCGGACTACAACGACCTCGTGAAGGAGGTGGCGGGTGCCGACTGGTTCGACCTCACGCCCGAGCAGCGCCGCGACCGCGCGGAGAACGAGCTGCACATCCAAATCGGTGACGAGCTGGATGACACCGCCGTCACCCAGCAGGTATACGAGAAACTGGTGGAAGAGAAGCAGGCCAACCCGCTCTTCGTCTGCCACGTGGCTCGCGACCTTGTGCCCTTGGCCAAGGCCAACCCCGAGAACCCCGAGGTGGTGGACGTGTTCGAGCTGGTGATGAACGGCCAGGAGCTTTGCCCCGGTTACTCCGAGCAGAACGACCCCGTGGAACAGCTGGAACGCCTCAAGCACCAGGCGGGTGAGGAAACGCAGAAGATTGACTACGACTTCGTGCAGACCCTCGAGTCCGGCATGCCCAGCGCGGGCGGCATCGGCATCGGTATCGACCGCCTCTGCATGCTCCTCACGGGTGCTTCTTCCATCCGCGATATTATCCTCTTCCCGCAGCTGAAGAACAGAGGCTGATTGGGGAATTACCCGGCTCCGCCAAGGCTTCGCCGTGGCAAGCAAATGATTCCGCGCGGCTGCGCCGCGCAGGGGGACAAGCCCCGCCTGACGTCCCGTCAGGCGGGGCTGTTTTGTTGGTGCGCCGCATCGTTCATGTCGGGTTGCTAGTAACCCGAGAGGCAGGTGGGGTGCGTTGGTGCGCGGCGGATAAAGGATATCAATTACTCCGCGTATTTCACCGTCGGGTTGATGCGGGGGATGACGTTGGCGCTGCGGACCTTGCGATTGGTGGCGCGGGCGTGCTCAAGAATCATGGCGAGGCGCTCCATCTGGCCGCGGATATCGTAGACCTGCATGAGAACCTCGATATCGCCGTCCAGCGTGGCGATGATTTTCCACTCCTTCGGGCGGAAAATCTCGCGGATGGCGGGGATTTCGGTGAGGTTGTACAGGTTGGAGGCCGAGACCAGCTCCACAATCGGGCGGCGGGCGCGTTCCTCTACCACGGCGCCTTCCTTGAACTCGGGCACGTCTTCGGGGTGCAGGTACCAGACGGGTACGCCGAGGAAATCGCGGTGGTATTCCTCTACCACGGGGAAGAGAACGCCCTTCGGGTCCATGAACAGGCGTTGGCGTGTGCCTGTGTCCGCGGCGCTTTCCATCTCCACGTAGGCGATGGGGATGCGCTCGTCAATCTCAATGTTGAGCGTGTCTGGCAGCTCGGCGCGGATGTGGGCGGACTCAATGCAGGGGTGCTCCTCCAGCTTGGCTGCCATGCCCACGGCGTCGAGTGTGGCCATGTTCACGGAGCCCTCGATGCCGAGTATCTTCAGCGCCTGTTCTTTGCTGATGAGTTTTTGGCGGGACTCGTAGCTGATGTTGTCGATATTGAGGCTGTAGGCCTTCTCCATGCCGAAGTGGATGGCTGTCAGCACCAGCGCCAGAAAGGGCAGGGCAATCAGGGCATAGAGCAGCCAGCGGCGGGCGCGCGCCATGCCGCGGCGCAGCGCCAGCGCGCTGAACAGGCGCGCGCGCAGGGACAGCGCTTTCTCCAGCAGCTGGACATTCTGCCCGCGGCCGGAGCTGCGGTATCGGTTGCGGTTGCGGCTCATGGGGTAGGGTGGTCGGGGGTGTCTGAGAGCCTGTTAGCCGCGGGGCTGGTTGAGGGAAATCTCCGCGATGCGTGTGCAAAGCTCGCCGTAGGAGATACCGACCGCCTTCGCCGCCTTGGGGAAGAGGGAACTGCCCGTCATGCCGGGGATGGTGTTGATTTCCAGCACGTAGGGCTTGTGGTCATCCGTCAGCAGCACATCCACGCGGCCGTAGACCTCCACATGGGCGGCTTTGTATGCAGCGAGCGCGGCTTCCTGCACGCGTTTGGTGTCCTCCTCGGAAATGTCGGCGGGGCAGATGTAGTCCGAACCCACGGCACCCGTCATTGAGGGGTACTTGTTCTTGTAGTCATAGAAGCCCTGGCGGGGGCAGATGTGAATGACGGGCAGGGCCTCACCGTTGAAGATGGCGACGGTCAGCTCCTTGCCCTTGATGTATTCTTCCACCAGCAGCTCCTTGCCGAACTTGCCCGCTTCCGCCACGGCGGCGGCGAGCTCGCTCTGCTCATGCACAATCTGCACGCCCACGGAGGAACCCTCGCACGGGGGCTTGATAACGCAGGGCACGGGGATGGTGGGCATTTGGTCGGGAGAAATCGTCTCGCTGGCGGGCGTGGGAACGTTCGCTGCCACAAAGGCCTTCTTCGTCAGCACCTTGTCGAAGCAGATGCGGCTCGTCTCAGAACCCGCACCCGTGTAGGGCAGGCCCAGCTCCTCGAGGTAGCTCTGCAGACCGCCGTCCTCACCGTAGGTGCCGTGGATGATATTGTAGCACAGCTCCGTGCCCGCAGGAATCTCGGGGCGCTCGGTCGTCACGTCCACGGGGGTGACGTTCACAAAGCCCTCGGCGCGCAGCGCCTCGAGCACGGCCTTGCCGGACACAAGGGAGACTTCGCGTTCATTGCCGGGGCCGCCCATGAGGAGGGCGATGTGGGTCTGCTTGGTTAAAGTTTTCATTTGTGATAAGAAATATGTGATTTGAGATTTGTGATTTAGAAAATTCCTGCGCCGGAGGCGCACGATTTTAATGATTTGTACATTGTACTTTGTACATTGTACATTTTCAGAACTCGGCTTCTCGGTCGCCGATGACCTGAACCTCCGTGCGGAGCGTGATGCCGCGCTCGGCCTTGGCTTTGGCGCGGATGAGGTCGATGAGCTCCGTCACATCCGTGGCCTTGGCGTTGCCCGTGTTGACGATGAAATTGCCGTGGACGGTAGAGACCTGCGCGCCGCCGATGCTCGTGCCCTTCAGGCCCAGCTCCTCGATGAGCTTGCCCGCGGGAATCTCGGCGGGGTTCACGAAGGTGCAGCCGAAGCTCGGCTCCTGCGGCTGGCTCGCCTTGCGCTTGGCGCGGTATTCCTCCATCTTCGCTTCGATGGCGGCGGTGTCGCCGGGGGTGCCCGCGAAGGTGGCTTCCGCCACCATCGTGTGCTCAAAGGCGGGCATGCTGCGGTACTTGGGGGCGGGCATCGTGTCACGCTCCACCTCCACCAGCTCGCCGTCCTCGTCCAGCGCGGTGGCCTTCACAAAGACGGAGGCCATGTCGGAACCCATGCTGCCCGCATTCATGCGCAGACTGCCGCCCACGCAGCCGGGAATGCCGTCCATCCACTCGAAGCCCGCGATGCCGTTCTGCGCGGCAAAGGCGGCGAGCTTCTTGAGACGCACGCCCGCGCCCGCGGTAATCTTGTTGCCGTGCAGCTCCAGCTTCTCGAACGCACCGCCCGCGGGGTGAATCACCGCGCCGCGGATGCCGCCGTTGCGAACTACGAGATTGCTGCCGCGGCCCACGATATGCACGGGGATGTTGCGGTCCTTGAAGAAATTGAGGACGGCCTGCATGCTCTTCACGCTGTCAGGCTCAATCCAGTACTGCGCCTCGCCGCCCACGCCCACGGTCGTGTGCTTGCTCATGGGCTCATACAGGCGGGCGGTCACGTCGCCGCACTCCTGGTGCATCTCGGCGAGCACGCGCAGGTCTGCGGCAATCTTGGCGCCGGACTCATGCACATTGCCTGCACCCAGCGTCAGGAAGAGGTCGCCGGGGCGCAGGATGTTGCCGACCACGTGGTGGGCCAGCGACAGGTTCGGCAGGAACTGCGCGGGTACGGGGCCGTGCTCCTGCACGGCGTCGACAATCGTCTGGCCGCTGATGCCGGGGATGGGCAGCTCGCTGGCAGGGTACACATCGGCGACAAAGAGTTGGTCCACATTCTGCAACACTCGGCCGAAGTCGTTGCGCAGCAGCTGTGTGCGGGTGTAGCGGTGCGGCTGGAAGAGCACGACCAGGCGGTCGGGCTTCAGGCTCTGCGCCGTTTGCAGGGTGGCGGCAATCTCCGTGGGGTGGTGGCCGTAGTCATCCACCACTCGGTAGTCGCGGGAGAGGTACTTGGTCTCAAAACGGCGGCGGGCACCCGCGAAGGAGGCAAGGCCGCGCGTGATGCTGGCGAAATCACAGCCCATCTCCAGCGCGGCGGCGGTGGCGGCAAGGGAGTTCAGCACATTGTGGCGACCGGGGATGCCCAGCTCCACGCGACCCAGCGGCGTGCCGTGGTGGTTGATGGTGTAGAGCGTGCGGCCGCGCTTCACGGTCACGTCGGTGGCGGTGTAGTCCGCATCCTGCCAGCCGTAGGAGATGGCGTTTTCGTACTTGCCGCAGACATCGGCGGCGCCCGCATCGGCCTTGCAGTAGAAGATGATGCCGCGCGTCTGCTTGCAGAGGGTATCAAAGACGCTCTTGATGTGGTCGAGGTCGCGGTAGAAATCGAGGTGCTCGGCCTCGATGTTGAGGATGATGCTGTGCTCGGGGATGTAGTTCACCAGCGTGCCGTCGCTCTCGTCGCCCTCGGCGATGAGGTAGTCGCTGTCGGCGTTCCAATGGGCGTTCGCACCCAGCACGGGGATTTCCGCGCCCACATAGTGGCAGGGGCGCAGACGACCCTCGCGGAGCAGGTGGGTCGTCAGGGAAGAGGTCGTCGTTTTGCCGTGCGTGCCGGCCACGACCACACCCTTCTTGTTGTTGAGGATAGCGGCCAGACACTCGGCGCGGCGCAGGCAAAGACAGTTGTTTTCGCGCGCGGCGTGCAGCGCCACGTTGTCCTCGCGGATGGCGGAGGAGTAGATGACCACCTCGGCGTCCTTCACGGCATCGGGGTTATGCGGGCAGGAGAACATCAGCCCCGCCTGTTGCAGGCGCTCCGTCTCCATGCTTGTCACGCGGTCACAGCCGCTCACGCGGTGCCCCATCTCCAGCAGCATGCGCGCAAGACCGCTCATGCCCGCACCGGCCACACCGATCAGATGAATTCTCACCGGATGCTCCCGGTCCAAAAGGCGCTTACGAAGTTGTTCAATCATCTCGCGCGGTATTATAACCGATATGGTACAACATTCAAGGCTAAAGGGGGGGGAGAGGAAGTTTTTCGGCAGACCGCGGCGTGCATCCATCCTCCTTCGGACTTTCCCTTGATTTGTCGGGCGTTTTGGTGTATCATCGCGGGCATGAAGAGATTGCTGACTGTCCTTCTCGCCGCTGTTGCGCTGTGCGGAACGCCCTGTGTGTTCGCGCAGAGCGCGGATTTGGCCAATGATACGGGCGACATGGTGCGCGTGGTGCGCCACCCTGACGGCACGCGCTCCATCTACCAGCGGCAGGTGGGGTGGAAGGGCATGCGCTGCTCCACCTACTCCGCGAGCGGGCGCTTGGCCGCTGTCAATGACTACACGGAGGGTAAGTACGGCCAGCTGGTCTCCTGCATCATCTACGACAGCAGCAAGAAGAATATCATCTACAAGGTGGCCTACGGCTACGACCAGCGCGCGCGCCTCGTGGAGGAGCGCATGTACAACCACCCCGCGGGCAAGCTCGTGCAGCGCGTGATTTACAAGTACGACCGCAACGGCGAGCGCTCCAAGCCCGTCATCATCTCTCTCAACACGGGCGGCGGCGTGACTACGCAGGAAATCGCGCCCACGATGAAGGATGACGTGAACGCCATCAACAGCGAGATGAAAAAAGCCCGCCGCTGAACAACCACAACAGGAGATACACATGGAAACATTTTCTTGGCAGGACAAGGATGCCGACGGCAACAAGGTGATTTACGAAGCCCAGCACTTCGGCGGCTGGTGGCAGCTTATGGTGGCTCCCAAGGTGGGGCGTTCTATGCGCGATGAGGTGGAGTTCTCGCCCGCGGATTTCACGGAGGAAATCTGGCAGGCCCTGCGCGACCACCTGTGGCGCAAGTACCAGCGCCGCCGCGTGTCGTGGGACATGGTGCAGCACATCGATGATATTTTGGCCGGCAAGGCCGTCAACGAGCGCCGCGACAGGAGGAAGAAGTGATGATGACCGAGCAGGAGATGATTTCCTGCCGCGAGCCGGAGCGGCAGCTGGAGCGCGCGATTGCCCTCATGCACCGCCTGCGTCAGCCCGACGGCTGCCCGTGGGACGCCGCGCAGACGCACGACTCCATCGTCAGCAACATGCTGGAGGAGTGCTACGAGGCGATTGACGCTATCCGCAGTCGTGACTGGCCGCACCTGCGCGAGGAGCTGGGTGACGTGCTCATGCAGGTGCTTTTCCACGCCGAGATGGCAAGCGAGAACCCCGAGGCCGGCTTCGGTATCACCGATGTGGCGCAGGAGCTGTCCGACAAGCTGGTGCGCCGCCACCCGCATGTGTTCGGCGATGCCGTGGCGAAGGATGCCGAGGGCGTGCTCTCCGTGTGGGATGCCGTGAAGCGCAAGGAGCACGACATCGAAGACAAGCCCTATCTGCACGACTGCGGCAAGGGTCTGCCCTCCCTGCTGCGCGCCTACAAGCTCACCAAGAAGGTGGCCAAGGTCGGCTTCGACTGGCCGGACCACGCGGGCGTGGTGGACAAAATCCGCGAGGAAACGCGTGAGGTGGAGGAAACGCTTGCCTTTGACGACGCCGACCCGCGCGTGCAGGAGGAGCTCGGAGATTTGCTCTTTGTGATTGTCAATCTCTGCCGCCGCCGCAAGGTGGACCCCGAGCTGGCGCTGGATGCCGCCAACCGCAAGTTCGAGCGCCGTTTCAACGGCATTGAGCGCCGCCTGAAAGAGCAGGGCCTGACGCTCACCGCCGCCACCGCTGAGCAGATGGAGTCCGCATGGCAGGAAGAAAAAGCCGCAGAACACAGCTAACGATGGCATTCAAAAAAAGCCACGGCCTGAACATCTTGATTTGTACATTGTACATTGTACATTGTACATCCCTCTGCTGCTGTTCATCCGCGAAAAAAGCTCCTGAACCGAGCTATCCCTCCAACCCGATTGCAGCCATGAATATGCAATCGGCAGCAGAGGATACGGGCAACCCGCTATTGCCGAACAAGGGCGACCCCTCGGCGGTCAACTACAACGTCTCGACCTCCGAAGAGCTGGAGAAGATTGACAACGGCGCGGAGGGCGAGGTGTACTTCACCGACCCCGATAACCCCGACAAGGAGATTGAGGGCATCACCGCCGCGTTTGAGAGCCGCCGCAACGGCAACGGCTGGATGAGCGATTACGGCCGTGCCATTCGCTTCGCCCACCGCGAGAACCGTCCGCTGCTCATCTGGTTTCACGACTCCGTGATCAGCCCCAAAAGCTCGCAGCTCGGCGAGCAGCTGCTCGATACGCCCAAGTTCAACGCGTGGTGCAAGGACCGCGTGGTGCGCGTGAAGCTCGACTCCGGCGCCTCCATCAAGGATGAGGCTAAAACAAGCGGTGCCAAGTACAGCCGCAACGCCATTGAGAGCCTGGCCGCCAAGTACGGCCTGCGCAAGCGCCCCTCCATCGCCGTTATTTCCCCGCGCGGCAAGTTCATCGTCGGCATGGACGGCTACAACGGCTTCACGCAGGAGGTGGATGACATCATCCGCCAAGGTGTGGCCGAGTGCGAGCGGGACATGGACGCCTACCGCGCCAAGCTGGAGAAGAAGGGCTACCGCACCTGGCACTCCGCCAAGGGCAACATGAGCCTCTTTGCTAAACTGCAACGCTTTGATGAGGAAAAGCAGCTCGTCTACCTCAAGGAATACGGCGGGCGCATCACCAAGACGAAACTCACGCGCTTCTCGCAGGAGGACGTGGACTTCATCAAAGAATATCTCGAGAAAAAGGCCGCTAAGGCCGCCAAAGCCGCCCTCCGATGAGTAAATCCGATGAGACCAAGGAACGCATTATGCGCGCCGCCGTGCAGCAGTTCACGCTGCTCGGCTATGAGGGCTCTGCCGTGCGCGACATCGCCCGCGCCGCGGGGGTGAACATCGGCCTGATTCGCTACCACTTCGGCACCAAGGCGGATTTGTACCGCGACACGCTGGCCTATCTGGCCGAGCCGTACAACGCGGTCTGTCTCGCCGCCCTGCGCGCGGCGAAGGAGAGCGGCAGCGCGGAGGAAATTCTGGTTTCGTGGCTGCTGGCCCCGATTACGGATTGGCAGGACAATCGCGTGGCGGGCGGGGAGGAGGTGCTCTGCTTCCTCAACAAGATGGGCTACGAGGACCCCGAACTGACCCGCGAGGTGTACGAAAGCCACTATTCCTACGCTCAGCAGGAGTGGGAGGAGGCCGTGCGCGCCTTCTTCCCCAAGATGCAGCGCGCGGACTGGCTCTGGTGCCTCACCTGCCTGCGCGGCATGTATTTCAACATCGTGGCGCACAACGATTTTACTCTGTGGGGCTTGCCCGCCATCCGCGGCAAGGAGGCGGCCATCCGCCGCCTCGCGGGCGATATGCTTGCGCTGCTCAGGACTTATGCGTGAGTGCTTGTAAGTACAAATCACGGAATAGAGTGCGGCGCAGCCGCCTAACTTTTTGATTTGTACATTGTGCATTGTACTTTGTACATCCCTATAAATCCCCTCTTGCCGAACGGATAAAGGGTATTTGCAATTCAATCAGCGTTCTTGCTCGTCCTGCCGCTTCTCCGCCTTTTTGAGCAGGGATTGGATGCGCAGCATCATGGCAAAGAGCAGCAGGGAAATCACCGTGATGTAGGCCACGACGCCCCAGCAGAGCGCGCGGACGGAGTCCAGCGTGCGGTCCACCTTCTTGTTGGCCATGGCGCGTTCCATCATGATGTCGCCCAGCTCGCGGGCATAGGCGCGGCCTTCCTCTTTGTAGGCCTCTTTGATGGCGCTCAGCTCCTGTTTCACCGCAGCGATGGGGGAGGGCAATTCATCCGCCTGTTGCACGACCTGCGCGCCCGCATCCGCCAGGCGGTCGAGGATTTTGCCCATGTCGGGCTTAGCGGGGGCAGGGGATGCGCCGAGGGCGAGAATCAGGGCGAGGGGGGCGAGGTGCTTGTTCATGGGGGCAGGGGGGGGAGAATGAAGAAAATCAGATTTTTTCGGGCACTCGGCCGATTTCCGCCTTCAGCTCGCCGAAGAAGCGGCGGCGGGCTTGGTGGCGCGTTTGCTGCACCTGCTCCTCCGTGGCGCCGAGGGCGCGGAGCACATGCGATGTCATGGCGAAGGCGACTTCCGCCTCGCCGGAGTAGACGGCCTGGGCGCCCTCCTGCGTGATGGTCTTCACGTTGCGGATATAGGTGGTGTGCACCATGACATGCACATCGGGGTTGAGGGCGCGGGCGGCTTGCGTAATCTGCTGCGCGGGCGCGGCGGGGGCGGAGATGATAAGCCCCTTGGCTTTCTCGCAGCCCGCCGCTTGCAGCATGGTGCGGGAGCGGGCATCGCCGTGCAGGGCAGGGATGCCCGCGGCGGTGAGGCGGTTCACTGTGTCGATGTTCATCTCGATGACCACCATGTCCAAATCAAAGGGCTTGAGCGTGTTGTAAATCAGCTCTCCCGTGGGGCCGAAGCCGATGATGATGATACGGTCGCGCGCCTCCGTGACAGGGGGCACGGCGTCCGTCTCCTCGGGCGCGGACAGGCCGATGCCTCGCTTCTCCAGCGCATCGGCGCTCTTGGGCACGAAGCGGTAGAGCGCCGCGTTGAGCACGATGGAGACGATGGCCACGCCCGTGATGACGTTGGCGGCCTCGGCGGGCAGCATCTTGTAGGTGCCCGCAATGAGCGTGGCGAGGATGAAGGAAAATTCACCGATTTGCGAGAGCGATCCGCCCACGAGCAGGGCGAGGCGCATCGGCTTGCCCATGAGACGCGTCATCAGGTAGGCGACAATGGGTTTGAGCAGCAGACAGAGCAGCAGCGTGCCCAGCGCCAGCGGCCAGTAGGTCACCAGCCCTGAGATGTTGAAGCCCAGGCCCACGGAGACGAAGAAAAGCACGGCGAAGGCATCGCGCATCGGCAGAGCATCGCTCGCCGCGCGGTTGGCGAATTTGCTTTGTCCCACCACCATGCCGGAGAGGAAGGCGCCGAACTCCATGGAGGCGTTAAAGACATAGGCCGAGAGCACCGCAATGCCCAGCGCGCAGACCAGCACCGCCAGCGTAAACAGCTCGCCGCTCGCGCTGCGGGAAACAAGCGTCAGTACCTTGCCGATGAGCTTGCCGCCGATGAGCGCCACGACGACAATGAGGGCCGCGAGCTTCAGCGCCATGAAGAGCAGCGCCATGCCCAGCGATTCTCCGCTGAACACGGCGGGGAGCAGCACAAGTAGGATAATCGTGAAAATATCCTCCACCACAAGCCAGCCGAGGGCTGTGTGACCCGCGGGGGTTTGGAATACCTTGTTGTCGGAGAGCACGCGCGTGAGCACCACCGTGGAGGACACGCAGATGCACAGGCCGTACATCAGCCCCTGCAGCCAGCCGTGCTCCCCCATGCCGAAGCAGCGGAACATGAGCATGCCGCCCACCGCCATCAGCGGGATGCAGACACCCGCCCCCGGCACCGCCACCTTCTGCACGGCCAGCAGGTCCTTGAAATGGAACTGCAGACCGACACCGAACAGCAGCAGCACCACGCCGATGTGGGAAAACTCCTCCACCATCTGCTCATCCACATGCAGCCCCCACCACGGCTGCGCCGCGATGATGCCCGCGGCCAGATAGCCGACAAGGGGGGAGAGGCTGAGCTTTTGCGCCAGAATACCGAGGACGAGCGCAAGCGTGAGTCCGATGGCGAGGGTGAAAATCATGGCAGGGGAATGGTGGCGTGGGAAATCAGACGATGACGCGGGCCCAGAGCACCTTCAGGTAGCGCCCCTCGGGGTAGGTGGAGAGGAAGGGGTGGTCCCAGCCGGGGCCGCTCATCTCCACGATTTGCAGGCGGCGGCCGAGGCGCTGCGCCGCCTTGATGACCACCTTCTCAAACTCGGGCGGCGTGAGCAGCCCGGAGCAGGAGCAGGTGACGAACAGGCCGCCGCGGCGCACGCATTGCAGGCCGAGCATGTTCAGGTCGTTGTACTTCTTGATGCCCTCCTCCTTCTCCTCATCGCGGCCGAGCACGAACTTGGGCGGGTCGAGCAGCACCACATCGAAAAGCTTGCCGTTGCGCACCATCTGGCGGGCGTAGACAAAGGCATCTGCATGCACGAAGTCGATGCGCAGCGGGCCGCCTGCGGCGTTGATATTGGCGTTGCGCTTGGCCATGTCGATGGCCTTTTCATCCAAATCCACGGCGGTGACATTCGCCGCTCCGCCCTTGAGCTTGGCGTAGATGGAGAACCCGCCGCTGTAGCAGCAGAGGTCAAGCATGCTCTTGCCGCGCACCAGCTGCGACAGCTTTTCGCGGTTCTCGCGCTGGTCGCAGAAAAAGCCCGTCTTGTGGCCCTGCGCGAAGTCTACCTCAAAGTTGACGCCGTTCTCGCAGATGCGCACCTTGCGCACCGGCTCGCTGGGCGGGGCCTGTGTGGTGTCGATGCCCTCCATGCGGGCAATGCCCTCGTCCACGGTGATGACATGGCGCTTGGTGCCGCACAGCTCGTGGAGCAGGGGCAGCCACTCCTTCAGGCGCAGCCAAACACCGAGGCAGGACACCTCGAGGCTGAGCACATCCGCATAGCGGTCGACGATGAGGCCGCCGAGCCCGTCCGAATCGCCGTGGATGACGCGGTAGGCATCCGTGCGTTCCTCCAGCGCGCAGTTTTCGCGGCGCCAGGCAACGGCGCGGCGCAGGGACTCCGTCAGGTCCTTCTCCGTCAGCACCTCCGGCCCGTGGTAGAGCATGCGCAGGGGCGTGCGGCTCTGCGGGTTCCAGAAACCGCCGCCGAAGAGCTCGCCGTTCTTATCGTAGACATTGATGAGGCCGCCCGCCACGGCATCGGGGCTGACGGCGCCGAGCATGCGCGGGAAAACCGCGGGGTTGTAGGTAAAGTACTTGAGCTGCACCCACGGGCGCTGCCACTGCTCGCTGCCCTCGGGCGCCTCAGCGCTCTTAAACGTGCGCGGGCGCGTGCTGCCCTGTCCCGCAGGGCGCTTCTTCTTCTCCCAATAGCGCGGCTTGCCCGCGTCTCTGTCTCGGCGTTCGTTCACGCGACTATCATACGCGCCCGCGCGAGCCATGTCGAGAAAATCCCACTCCGCCGAACAAAAAAAGGACACCCGTTCGGGTGCTAGTAATGGGGCGCAGGGAGGTAGGAGAAGAAGAAAATTGTGTGCCCTGCGGGCACAGGGAAGGGCGCAGTCGGCGGGAGTGGGATTTCCCTTCGGGCCGCCCCCTCGGTCCTGCTGCGCAGGACTTCCCGCCCACAGGTGTGTGGGCGGCTCGGGGTTGGAAAGCGCACTGCGCTTTCCAACCCACAAAGACGGTCGCTGCGCGCCCGTCTTGTGGGGCTTAATCCCACTCCGCCGAACAAAAAAGGACACCCATTCGGGTGTCCTTTTTTGAGAGGCGGGAGTGGGATTTGAACCCACGAATGACGGTTTTGCAAACCGTTGCCTTAGGCCACTTGGCTATCCCGCCGCTGTTGCAAGCGCGTTGAACGTGGTTGCGGGGCAGAGTATACATGCGCGCTGCGTGTGCGTCAAGAGATTTTTGATTTTTTGGGGAAAATTGTGCATGTGGAGGGGATTGGAGAGAGATAAATGAGAATTTGTCGGGATTTACTAGGTACTATGTACTAGGTACTATTTA
>JAKSOV010000079.1 GCA_024405415.1 Akkermansia sp. | reverse complement strand
AGGAAGCTACGCGCTCCGGTTGCTCCATCGGTATCGTCGATATGGTGGTGCCCGAGGGCAAGAACAAGATGATTGCCGACGCCTACGAGCAGGTTGCCAAGGTGACCGAGCAGTACGAGGAAGGTCTGATCACCAACGGCGAACGCTACGAAAAGGTGGTGAATATCTGGTCCTCCACAACGGACGCCATCCAGAAGGAGCTCTACACCAAGCTGGAGTTCAACGGCGGTTCCGCCGTTGCCAGCCCGCTCTACATGATGGTGGACTCCGGCGCTCGTGGTAACAAGGCTCAGATTAAGCAGCTCTCCGGTATGCGCGGCCTCATGGCTAAGCCCAGTGGTGAAATTATCGAGCGCCCCATTACCTCCAACTTCCGTGAGGGTCTGTCCGTGCTCGAGTACTTCATCTCCACCCACGGTGCCCGTAAGGGTCTTGCCGATACCGCTCTGAAGACGGCTGACTCCGGTTACATGACCCGTAAGCTCGTCGACGTGGCTCAGGACGTCATCGTCCGCGACATCGACTGCGGCACGGAGCAGGGCATTACCATGACCGCCATCTACGACGGTGAGGACGAGATTGCCTCCCTCGCCACCCGTATCTACGGCCGCGTGACCTGCAACGACATCATCGACCCGACCACCAAGGAAATCATCGTCGCCAAGAACGAGATTATCACCGATGAGGCTGCTAAGCGCATCGAGAAGGTGGGCATCGAGAAGGTCAAGGTCCGCTCCATCCTCACCTGTGAGCTGGGCAAGGGCTGCTGCGCCAAGTGCTACGGCCTCAACCTCGCCACGGGCAAGAGCGTGAAGGTCGGCGAAGCTGTGGGTATCATCGCGGCCCAGTCCATCGGTGAGCCCGGCACGCAGCTGACGATGCGTACCTTCCACGTCGGTGGTACGGCTACCGCCGCCGCCAACCATCCTGAGTACGTCGCCAAGTCCGCCGGTAAGCTCGTCTATGATGAGGACCTGCGCGGCCGCTGCGTGGAGGATGAGAACGGCGACATGGTCGTGCTCAGCAAGAACGGCAGCGTCAAGATTTATGATGAGGAAGGCAAGGAACTTGAATCCTACCAGCTCATCATGGGCTCTCTGCTGCACGTCAAGGACGGCGACATGGTCGAAAGCGGCAAGGTCATTGCCGAGTGGGATCCCTTCGCCATCCCGGTCATCGCGGAAGTCGGCGGCACCGTCGAGTTCCAGGATATGATTGAGGGCATCACCTACCGCACCGAGAACGGTGAAAGCGGCAAGGGCCAGATGGTCATCGTCGACCACCGCCAGGACCTCGCCCCGCGCGTCATCGTCCACACCGCCAAGGGTGACAAGGACAAGCCCCGCGTGTACGCCATCCCGACGGGTGCCTACCTCGCTGTGTCCGACAAGGCGAAGATTTCCGCCGGTACGGTCGTGGCCAAGACGCCCCGCAAGGTGCAGAAGACGAACGATATTACGGGTGGTCTTCCCCGCGTGGCCGAGCTCTTCGAAGCCCGCCGCCCGAAGGATACCTGCGTGCTGGCCGAGATGGACGGTATCGTCGCCATCGACGATGCGATGATTCGCGGCAAGAAGGTCGTGACCGTGTACCGCGACGCCGAGGCCCGTGAGGCCGCCTCCAAGAGCCGCAAGCGCTCCACCAAGCTGGAGGAACGCGACGCGAACGACGGCGCTATTTCCTGCAAGCACCTCGTGCCCATGGATCGCCACATCATCGTTCACGACGGCGACTACGTGCATGCCGGTGAGCCGCTTTCCGACGGCTCCGAAGCCTCCGATGAAATCCTCCGCATCTGCGGCAAGGAAGCCCTGCAGGAGCACCTCGTCAACAAGGTGCAGCAGGTGTACCGTGTGCAGGGTGTGGAAATCAACGACAAGCACGTGGAAATCATCGTCTCCCAGATGCTCCGCAAGGTGCGCATCAAGGACCCCGGCGATACGGGCCTCCTTTGGGGCGACGAGGTGGACCGCACCACGCTCGTCCGCATCAACCGCGACACCGTGGCCCAGAACGGCCGTCCCGCCGACAGCGAGCCCATCCTGCTCGGCATCACCAAGGCCTCCCTCAAGACGGATTCCTTCATCTCCGCCGCCTCCTTCCAGGATACGACGCGCGTGCTGACGGAAGCCTCTACCTTGGGCAAGGTTGACCTGCTGGAAGGCTTCAAGGAGAACGTGATTCTCGGTCACCTCATCCCCGCCGGTACGGGCTTCGACAAGTACCGCAATATCGTGGTGGAACCCGCTCCCGGTGCCACTCCCATCCCCCGCGCGACCTACGAGCTGGATGAGGAGGTCTCCGTCAGCGATGACACCATCTCCGTCGGTTCTGAGGAGTAAGCTGTTTCAATGACTGCGCGGGTGTGAGCCCGCGCGGCAAACGGACAACGGTCCGGCCTTAGGGTCGGGCCGTTTTTGTGTCCTGACGGTGCGGGGAAAGCTCACCCCGCAGCCCGATTCAATGCCTCGGAGACGCGCTCTTGCGGAACGAGACGCCCCGAGAGCAATGGCGGAAATGCGCCAGACATGGGTGCTGTCGGGTGCGCTCCGCACGCCTCCCGCGGCAGAGGCAGTTCTTGCAAGAGGCGGAGCCCGGGCCGACTCAGGACGGAGAAAATAAAAAAACGCAGCGGAAATGCTGCGGGGAAAAAGCGATTTTCGTGTGCTCCGTGAATGCCCGTAGGACCAAGATTGCCTGCCGCGAGCAACGGCATGCACGGGGGGAGGCGGAGTGAGTATCAATCCTCGCTGAACTCAGCAAAAGAGCGCTTCTGGTTGGGGCTCATCCGCTCGATATCCTTCACCAATTCGTGCAAATTCATCGCCCGTACCTCTTTGCGCGACATGTAGGTAGACAACATGTAAAGCGAGAGCTTGATGACCGACGTTCGGTCGATGTTTCGTTCCCGCATTACTTGCTCAATCGATTGGCGCATGGGTTCGGTACAGCGGAACGTATAGGCAAGGCGTTTGCTCATATAAACACCGCGAAGCGTAGCGGATAGGAAATCCGCTGTCAAGCAAAATCCCGCGTAAATACAGGCGTTTCATGGCAAAAACAGATAGTGAACGGCACAAAAAATAGGGGCGTCAAAATAATCAAACCTCAATTTTCCGCGCAGTGACAATAACTCATGTATAGCGGATTTCCTATCCGGGGACAATGGTACAATTTTCAGAAAAAATGAATGTGACGGCAGAAATGGAACAGGCGCTGCGTGAGGCGGGGCTTACGCACTTGCAGGCCGTGCGCCTGGCGTTGGAATTGGTGGAGCTCAGCGGGGCCCGCCGCCTGCGGGGCGACGGTTGTCTCAACCGCTGCCGCCGCGTGATTCTGCTCGGGGCTCAGCAGCAGCGAGAGGAGCGCCGCAGTGTGAGCTTTGAACGCGCGGCGGAGGCCTCGTTGCAGGCAAGGGCAGGGCGGCGGCCGAGGACAGTCAGCGAGATTCGCGGCATCTGCCGCCGTCTGATGCGCCAGGTGCCGACCTTGGCGCGGCGGCGCATCGCAGGAATGAATACACAGGATTGCGTCAACCTGCTGCAAAGCGTTTTCCCGACCCCCCGACAGCGGGTAAAGGCTCGTGCCATTCTGCACGCTGTGTTTGCACACGCCGTGCGGCAGGGGTGGTGCCCCGGCAATCCCGTGGAGCAGGTGTGGATGCCCCTGCCCGGGGAGAACGAAATTCGCCCGCTGCGGCCCGCCCAGCTGCAGACACTGTTGCGGCTGGCCCGCGAGCCCGTGCATCGTCCCTGCATGGCGGCCCTGGGGGTGATGCTGTGGTGCGGTGTGAGGCCCGCGGAGGCGGCGCGCCTGGGGTGGGAGGATATTGATTGGGAGGAGCGCGTCCTCGTCCTGCGCCCGCGGCACAGCAAGACGGGCGGCTGCCGCCATGTGCCATTGCGCCCGGTTGTCGTCGCGTGGTTGCAGGAGAGCGGCCCGCGTGCGGAGGGGGCTCTGTGCCCGCCCGATTGGCAGCGGCGCTGGCGTCGCCTACGGGAGGCGGCGGCGCTCATGCCGTGGCAGCAGGATGTGCTGCGCCATACGTTTGCCAGCTACCACCTCAAGGCTTTTCACAATCTGGCGTGGCTTCAGGCCGAGATGGGGCACCGCTCTCCGGCGCTTTTGCAGACGCGTTATCTGAGTATGCGAGGGGTGACAGCAGAGGGCGCGGAGCTCTTCTGGCAGGTCGGCGGTTTGTGGCGCAGGGCGGCGAGCCTCAGAAAGGCAGCCCGATGACGCCGAGCAGGCGCAGCATCCAAAGACAGAGAGCGCCCAGCGGCAGCAGCAGGAAGAAGATGAGCGAAGCCGCGCCCACGTAGCGGCGCTGGCGGTTCCGCGGGCGTCCGGGGCTGTTGATGACGGTCATCGTCTGCTTCTCGCGGACGATATCCTGATTGATGGGTAGCTCTTCCTTCATGGCGCAGCCCCACTCTAGCACACACATCCGCGCATTTCAAGCGCGGATGAAACGCCAGCGCGACAAAGGAGGATTTGTAGATTTACTATGTACTATGTACTAGGTACTATTTTTGAATAGAGTGCGGCTGTCGCCGCAAGGATGGGAAACCCGTTCTGACGCTTGCGTCAGAACGGGTTCGTTATCTCGCGGCGTCCCTGTCACGGCGTAGCCGTAGGCGAAGACGGAAGCCGCCGAACTTGATAAATAGTACCTAGTACATAGTACCTAGTAAATCTCGACAAATTCTCATTTGTTGTCGCCCTGTTGCTTGCTCCAAACTTCAAAAAAACGCAAATTCGTGTTGCAAGTCGCGGTGGGCTGTGCTAAGCTGGTGGCACCATGAAAATCACTGGTACTACTCATAAGAAAGCTGCTGAGTGGGTGGAGTCCGTCCGCCAGCTCTGCAAGCCCGATTCCGTCTACTGGTGCGACGGTTCCGAGGAAGAAAACACCGAGCTGTGCGACATGCTCGTGGAGAAGGGCACTTACATCCGCCTGAACCCCGAGAAGCGCCCCGGCTGCTTCCTTGCCCGTTCCACTCCCTCCGACGTGGCCCGTGTTGAAGAGCGTACGTTCATCTGCTCCGAGAAGCAGGAGGACGCCGGCTTCACCAACAACTGGAAGTCCCCGTCCGAGATGAAGGCCATCCTCAACACCTTCCTCGATGGCTGCATGAAGGGCCGCACGATGTACGTGATTCCCTTCTGCATGGGTCCCCTTGATTCCCCCCTCGCTAAGATCGGTATCGAAATCACCGACTCCGCTTACGTGGTCACCAACATGCGCATCATGACCATCATGGGTGCTGAGGTGCTCAAGCGTCTGGAGGACGAGACCCAGGGCGGCGGCAACCCCAAGCGCGACGGCTACGGCGACTTCGTGCCCTGCCTGCACTCCGTGGGTGCTCCCCTCGAGCCCGGTCAGGAAGACGTCACTTGGCCCTGCAACAACGAAGAGAAGTACATCTGCCACTTCCCCGAGACCGGCGAGATCATCTCCTACGGTTCCGGTTACGGTGGTAACGCCCTGCTCGGCAAGAAGTGCCTCGCCCTTCGTATCGCCACGAACATCGCCCGCAAGAACGGCTGGATGGCTGAGCACATGCTCATCCTCGGCGTGACCGACCCCCAGGGTCGCAAGTCCTACATCACGGGTGCGTTCCCCTCCGCCTGCGGTAAGACCAACCTCGCCATGCTCGTTCCCCCGGCCGCTCTCCGCGAGAAGGGCTGGAAGACCAGCATCATCGGTGACGATATCGCCTGGATCTGGCCCCACGAGGACGGCACCTTCCACGCCATCAACCCCGAGAACGGCTACTTCGGTGTGGCTCCCGGCACGTCCTACAAGACGAACCCCATCGCCATGGACACCATCAAGAAGAACGTCATCTTCACCAACGTCGGTCTGACCGACGACGGCGACGTGTGGTGGGAAGGTATGGACGGTGAGGCTCCTGCCCACGCCATCGACTGGCAGGGCAACGACTGGACGCCCGAAATCGCCAAGGAGACCGGCGCCAAGTGCGCTCACCCCAACAGCCGTTTCACCGCTCCCTCCGCTCAGTGCCCGACGCTCGACCCCGAGTACTACAACCCCGAGGGTGTGTCCATCTCCGCGTTCCTGTTCGGCGGCCGCCGCGCCACCACGATGCCCCTCGTGTTCCAGTCCCGCGATTGGAACCACGGTGTGTACGTCGGTGCCACGATGGGCTCCGAGATGACCGCTGCCGCCTTCGGCAAGATCGGTCAGGTGCGTCGTGACCCGATGGCCATGAAGCCCTTTATCGGCTACAACGTGGGCGACTACTGGCAGCATTGGCTGGATATGGGCACCAAGACTTGCGCTTGCAAGCTGCCCAAGATCTTCAATGTGAACTGGTTCCGCAAGGACGCCGAGGGCCACTTCATCTGGCCGGGCTACGGTGACAACATGCGTGTCATCGACTGGGTGCTCCGCCGCTGCCGCGGCGAGGTCTCCGGTGTGGAAACCAAGCTGGGTATCTCCCCCGCCTACGGCGAGCTCGATACCGACGGTCTCACCGGTTACACCGAGGAGCAGTTCAACACGAACATGACCCTCAGCGCCTCCGAGTGGCAGGCCGAGCTTGAGTCTCAGACCGAGCTCTTCAACAACGTGGGCGACAAGCTGCCCGCCGAGCTGGAGGCCCAGCGTCAGACGCTCATCGCCAAGTTCAACTAAAGAACTGAGCCAATAATACTTCAGCCGCCGTTTCCGCAAGGAAACGGCGGCTTTGTGTGTAGTGAAAAAACGTGATAAAGAGGCCGGCCTTGCTGCGCCTTATTCTTCTACCTGAACGCCGCCGTTAGGGGCGTTTTCCGCCTTGTCGCGGTTGAGGAGCGCACGGGTGCTCTTGATGCTTTGGCGGTAGTATTCGCGGAAGTCCGTGATTTCGGGTTGCGGGGTTTTGTCTCGCCGCTCGGCCACGTAGTAGTCGGGGTCGGTCGTGTGGTAGCGGCTGGCATTTGTGGAGAAGCGGGAGGCGCGCTCACCGAGCTCGTGCTCACCGGTCTCCATACGGGAGGCGTCGTTGGCGCTGTTGCGGCTGTTGTGGGAGATGCCGTGCGTCTCGTTCATGAAGTCGGGGCGCACCAGCGTGCTGTAGGCCTCTCGGTCGCTCTTGGCCATGCGCTTGCTGCCGTCCCAGCGCTTGCCGTCCTCTGTGAAGAGGGTGCCGCGCAGGTTTGTTTCGCCGAGATTTCCCTTGTAGTCGTGGGTGATAAACTCCTTGTCCTCGCGGCGGGCGGAATCGAGCTTCTTCTGGTAGCTGCTCACGCGCTTGGAGGTGGCGGTGGGCACGCCGTTCACTTTCTCCTCGGTGAAGGCGGCGTTGAATTCGTCCTCGAAGTGGGCGGAGAGGTCGCTTTCGCCGCTCTTGGGCCGATCGTCTACCACACGGCCGTTTTCATCGTACACCGTGCGAACGGACTCGCAGGCGCAGAGGGAGAGCAGCAGGAGCGCGGGCAGGAGCGGACGCATCGTCGGGGCGGCGTATTCAGTTGGTTTCGGGCTTGTCGGGGGCGGTGTCTGTCCCCCGCACCATGTCGGGGGTGATGCGGTAGGTAGCCCCGCAGCGCGGGCAGGAGACCTCGATATAGCCCTGCTCGGAGAGCTGGTCGGCGAAGTCCTTGTGCATGGCGCGCAGCACAGGGAGAATTTTTTCGGGCGTACAGCCGCAGCGGAAGTAGAATTTGCGCGTTTCCAGCACCTTGGTGTGCTCGGCGGTGTCGATGGCGGCCACATCCTCGGCCGTCAGGGATTCCAGCCAGTCGTGGTCGGCGCCGGGCTCGGCGGTGAGGAGGGCGTAGCGGTCATTGCCGAGCACGAAGCAGCGGCCCATGCGCTGCTCGCTTTGGCGGTAGTAGGCCTCCACCCACTCCGCCACGTTGCCGTCCGGCAGGGTGATAACGGAGGTCTGCGGCTCTTTGTTGCGCACGATGTTCTGGGTGAAAAGCATGTTCTTCTCCGGCTCGCGCACGTTTTCGGTAAAGGCTCGGCCCACGACCTCCTCATCCGTGGAGGATCCGCTGACAAAGTAGTTGGCCAGCGAGGGCGTCTTGACGTTGAGCGTCCACGCGTGGTACTCCGCCCACGGGCGGGAGACGAGGTGCAGGGTGAAGAAGGCGAGCAGGTCCTTCAACGCGCTGTCCTCCGCCTCGGCATTGCGCAGCCCGTGCTGCATGAGGTGCAGATAGTAGTCCACGAAGAGCGGGGACATGTCCGCTCGCAGCAGCAGGCAGTTGCGCCCGCGCACGAACACGGATTCCACGGTGGTGAACTCAGCGATTTTTTCAGGTTGTTGCTCTTCGGACATACTCTCTCCTTGTTGCCGTATATCATACAACAAGTGCGCACCGCCTGCAAGCGGGAAAGAGACAGGAGGGCCGACAAAGAGGAATTTGTCGGGATTTACTAGGTACTATGTACTAGGTACTATTTATCAAGTTCG
>JAKSOV010000078.1 GCA_024405415.1 Akkermansia sp. | reverse complement strand
GGCGGCAGCCGCCGAACTTGATAAATAGTACCTAGTACATAGTACCTAGTAAATCTACAAATTCTCATTTGTCGAGCAACTGCTCCGCATTCCTCATGTCGCCGGTGTCTTGGAAGGCGAGGTGGAAGGCAAAGGCATGGCGCAGGGAGACGGGGGTGTGGCCCTTGGGGGTGAGCGCGAGATAGCGGCGCAGCAGCGGGCGGTAGTCCGGGTGGGCGCAGTTTTCGATGATGAGCTCGGCGCGCTCGCGCGGGGATTTGCCGCGCAGGTCGGCCACGCCCTGCTCCGTAACGATGATATCGACATCGTGCTCGGTGTGGTCGGTGTGGGACACCATGGGGACGATGGAGGAAATCTTGCCGTCCTTGGCTGTGCTGGGGCAGGAGAAGATGGTGTAGGCCGCGCTGCGGGCAAAGTCGCCGCTGCCGCCCACGCCGTTCATCACCATGTTGCCGAAAAGGTGGGTGGAGTTAATGTTGCCGAAGAGGTCCGCCTCCAGCGCGGTGTTCATGCAGATGAGGCCGATGCGGCGGGCGAAGGCGGGGTTGTTGGAGATTTCCTGCGGGCGCAGGAGAATTTTCTCGCGGTAGAAGTCAAAGTTCGCGTAGATTTCCTTCAGCACCTCGTCCGACACGTGGATGCACGCGCTGCTGGCAAAGGTGCAGCGGCCCTCTTTCATCAGCTCAACCACGGTGTCTTGCAGCACCTCGGTGTACATTTGAAAGGGTGGGATGATGCGCGAGCGGCCCACGTGCGCCAACACGGCGTTGGCCACGTTGCCCACACCGCTCTGCAAGGGCAGGAAATCCTTGGGAATGCGGCCTTCGCAGTATTCCTTTTCGAGGAATTTCACCATGTTTTCACCGATTTGGTCCGTGACCTCAGCCGTGCCGCGGAAGGCAGGAATGTGGTCACTCTCGCAGGTGGGAACGACGCCTATGATTTTGTTCGGGTCGACTTTGAGCGTTCGGGTGCCGATGCGGTCGTCGAGCTTGTTGAGCGGGTAGGCCGTGCGGTGCGGCGGGTTGGCAGGCACGTAGATGTCATGCAGGCAACGGAGCTGCGCGGGGTTGTGGTAGGAGTTGAGCTCCAAAATGATGCGGTCGGCCAACAGGCAGTAGGTGGGCGTGTTGCCCTCGCTGGTGGTCAGCGTCAGCTCGCCGTCCTCGGTCACCTCGCAGACCTCGACGATGGCGGTCGTCACACGCGGCAGGTGGCCGTAGCGCATGGCCTGCGCCATGAGGGAGACGTGGCATTCGACGTATTCCAACTCATGCAGGTTGGCGGCGGTGCGCGTTTCCTTGCAACCTTGGTAGGGCATGATGCGCTCCAGCGCGTGCGCCTCGGACAGGGCGCCGTCCACCAGCGCGTTGTTGGTGGCACCCGTCATGAGCGAGATGCGGAACTCGCGCCCCGCCGCATGGTCCGCGCGGGCGCGCTCCGCCAGCGCCGCGGGGATGACCTTCGGGGCACCTGCATTGGTAAACCCGCTGAAGCCTACCACTTCTCCGTGGCGGATAAGTTGCGCGGCCTCGCCGGCTGTGAGAGTTCGATAACGCATCGCTCCCTGCACTCTAACACAAAGTTTGAGTTGGGTCTAGATTAAAATGAGGGTAGGGAAAGAAATGGGGATTTGTCTCTCCTGCCTCCTCAATAGTCCGTCAGCTTGCCGCCGCGGCGCTGCAGGCCTTCGCGCATGTTGCGGTACATGAGCTGCCCTTGGCGGCTGGCGGCGCCGTCAGGCGCGGCGCTGTAGAGGTAGTCGCGCATGTTGCCGCTGTCGCTGCGGACTTTGGCCCAGTGCTCCATGGGGTAGTTGTGGCCTTCGGGGTAAATGCGGGCGAGGAAAGCGGCGGCCTCCGGCTCTTCCGTGCAGTCGCGGCGTTCGAGGGTGCTCTTGGGCCAGATTTTGACTTTGCCGCTGCGCCACCACGCGCAAAAGACCACACCCTGTCGCCACGAGTGTGCTCCGCGCGGGCTGAGGTAAAGGCAATGGTGCTCGGAGCCGTCGTGTTGGTCCAGGACACAGCAGCCGATGCGGAAGTAGTGTAGCGGTCGGCGGCGCAGTTCGCGGTAAACATCGTGTTGGTAATGCCAGCACAGGCCGCGCTCGCGAATGCTCCCGGAGGAGTTGACGAGGCGGTTGTTGAGCCAGGAGGGCAGCATGGGCTTGTTGACGCGGGCCACGGCGGCGGACCCTTTGTGCGCGGCATCAGCCAGCCATTCGGCTTCTTCCTGCGCATCCGGCAGGGTGCGTTGCTCTTGCGGCAGGAGGTTGATAAGGCGTGCTTTCAGCTCAGCACGCTCGGTGCGGCAGACTCGTGATTCCGCATAGCTGACATCAGGCGCAGAGACGCAAGAACTCAGAAGCAGCGCTGCAACAAGCAGGAAAAGAGAGAAAAAATACTTCATCAGTAGTTGGTGGGGCTGCCGGGGTGTTCCTCCTGCCCGCGGCGGATGTTGTCGCTCATGCGGCGATATTGGGCGGATTGTTTGGTTTCATCCATCCAATAACCCATGTATTCGCCGTTCACATCGCGCAGGATGCTCCAGTGTTCGATGGGGAATTGGTGGCCTTCCGGGTAGTAAAGCTGTTGGGTGCTGCAGATTTCGGGCAGATCTTTCCAGCGCCTGGGGTTCAGCTCGCGGGCATCATCCACCTTCAGGCGGCCGTTCCACATCCAGGCATCCAACACCCAGGCTTTCGGCCATGGGTCGTTCTTGGCGGCAACATACACGCAATTGTGCTCAGAAGGGGCAGCGACATCGCGCACGCAACAGCCGATGCGGAAGTAGTGCAAGGGGCGGCGGCGCAGTTCGCGGAACATATCGTGCTGGTAGTGCCAACACAGGCCGCGGTCCTGAAGGTGCGCATTGATGAGCGCGTTACCTGCCCAGCCGGGAAAGTGGGAATCGTTGATGCGGGATATGCCGGCGGCGGCTTTGTAAGCGGTATCCGCAATCCATTGCGCTTCCTCAGCTGCGGGTTGTTCCGTCTGCTGCACTGCGGGCAGGAGTTTCATCAGGTTGTCCTTCAGAGTGCTGCGACGCTTGGTCACCATGGGGGAGTAGGCGTAGCTCGCCGGAGGCGGGGCACAGTCCGTCAGGGAGAGGCAGAGAGCAAGCAGGAGAAGAAAACGGCGCGTCATGGGTGCTCCGCAGTATAACACCATCAACGCCCCCTATCAAGCGATAATGCCGCGCAGAAGCACGTGACCGTCCGCCGTCTCGCTGTGTTCAAGTCGGAAAGAACACTCCGCGGGGAGAAAATCCCCGGGCAAAACCATGTCAGGCCCGCCGCTCAGGTAGGGGCAGATTTCCTGTGCCCACTCATTAATGAGCCCTTCCTCCGAGAAACGGCGCAACAGACGGCCGCCGCATTCCAGCATGAGCTGCACCACACCGCGCTCAACATAGAGTTCATGCAGATAGGCCGATAAATCCGAAATGTTTTCGGCCACAAGCGTGCGCTCAGCATACTCATCCGTCAACAACTTGGCATCAAGGGGTAACTTGTTGCGGTCACGCGTCATCACGATGCGCCAAGGCTGCACCTTACAGGACGGCACGGGGGAGAGCGGCGTGCGGATGGTGAGGGAGGGATTATCCGTACGCACGGTATGGCCGCCTGTCAGGATAGCGTCCGATCGCAGACGATATTCATGCGCGCGCTTCAGCGTTTCAGGTGTGCTCAGCCATCGGTCGGCGCGGCGGGTCAGGCGGCCGTCAAGCGTAGTCGCAACCTTCGCCAGCACCCACGGTCTCTTGTGCGTCACAGCATAGGCCCAGGGACGCAGCAGGAGCTCGCAGGCGGCCTTTTCAACGCCGGCGCAGACATCTACGCCCGCTGCCTTTAAAAGCGCGTCTGCGCGGCCTCTGTGGCGTTCGTCAGGGTCAACGGCGCCGTAGACGACGCGTGAAAGCCCGGCTTCCAGGATGGCTTCTGTGCAGGGCGGCGTTTTTCCATAGGTTGAGCATGGCTCAAGCGTCACATAGATGGTGGCTCCTCTCAACAGACTTTGATTACCACGTGCGCACGCATCAGCCAAAGCGCGGCGCTCGGCATGCAACTCCCCTGCCCTTTCATGATAACCCTGCCCGATAACATAGCCGTCTTTGATGATGACGGCCCCGACGGGCGGATTGGGTGAAGTTGTACCGATGCCGTGGCGCGCCTGCTCAAGCGCAAGCTGCATGTAGCGGCTATCGGAATGTTCCTTGCTGTCGGACGGAAGCATGACGGTATTGTAGCAGAGCTTTTCTGAGGGCTCAATGATGAGTAATGAATTTTATAAATATAAATTCATCATCATCAGTATGGTGAATAAAGTGAATAACTGTTCCAAGCCCTTATAAACAGGTAACTTTGCTCGCATTCGTGCTTGTTTATAACATGGGGATGACTGTCCCTCCGTTCGTGAATAAAACTTATTCACCGAGTTACCCACCGACTATTCACCGACTTATCTACCGATTACTGTTAATAAATAATATAACTGTTTGATAATAAATAAGTTATTCCTCACTTAAAAAGCGATGAAAGAACACAAAAGGCGCCATGATAGGAATAGCGCAATTGTACCCCAGGGTAGCCGGCCAGTCGATGATGACTTCCTCCGTTTGCGATAAAGCGCGTAGCCAAAGAGGAAGAGATTGCGGGTCACGGGGTCCGGCTGTAAGACCGGCGTTCGTCAAATCCGTTTCTGCTATCTCAGCACGCACATCGCAGAGCCGGGCACCTGAGGGTAAATGCTGAAGAGGCACCTGTCGCTGTAACTCATCCCGCAGAATAGGCAAGGCAGCATAGCCGTCGGAACGCTGCAAGACCAGAGCCGTTCCTGCGGATACCGGGTAGTATACTTTTTCGCCCGAATTTTGTTCCACATGGAACTTCGGCTCATTGTTCTCGTCGAAAAAAACTGTATCGTGGATAACCGGATAGTGCTTACTCAGCTCACATCGTTCGGCTGCAATAAGATAGCGGTCCCCTGCCCTGTACAACTCCGGCTGCTTCGCTATCGATGCTCCCTCATATCGGCAAAATGCCTCCTCCACATTTTTATGCGTCTGCACATATGCGCAGGACGTAAAAGCCTGTACACCAATGATTAACAGCAACCATCTCTTCATGAGAACAGTCTACCACGAATCTCGCCGAAGGTCAAGAAAACCCTTCACTTCTTTGCCGGTGCATTGTTCCACGTGGAACAAAATTTGCTCTTACTCCCCTGCCCTACCCGGTATCACCGGCGGAAGCAAAAGAGAAGCACTGTGTTGAGACCCCGACGCCCGCTCCTTCCAAATTTGTGACGTTGTGGTAAATACCTCGCTCCGCACGATGTTCAAAGCAATATGGCAAGCCTCACAGGCACGCAGGTGGCAAGATAACTGAAATCTCTCCTGTGTTTCGGGTTTAAGCCGCTCAAGTCTCTCCAGTGTCTGTGCAGCATCATTAAGCTCTTTACCTGCCTGCGCCCTGCGCCCGAGACGCAAATGATAGCGAGCCATCAGAATTTGCACAAGAGCGTTTCGATAGCACAAGGCTGCATCGGCTTGCTGCGGCAAACTCTTGGGAGTTGCCGCCAGAGCTGCGGCTTTAATGTCTGATAAATCAAAAGGCTCTTTGCGAGTGACAAGTACACGAAGCGGCAGAAAGTTCACTTCCCACCGAGCGAGAATTTCTGCCCTTGTTTGCGGATGCTCCGCTACACCGGCAGCTGCATTCATCTCACGGCGCAATTTCAGCGCCTCGCGATTTCTGCCGAGTCGCGTCAGGCAAGAAGCTTCGTAAAGTCCCGCTGCGTACCATTCATATGATTTTGGTTCAGACTGAGACTTGATCATGTGAAACACATTAACCGCGCGCGAAATGTCCCCATTTAAAAACAATAAATGTCCGCGCAACTGCTGTAAAGATGCATCATCAGGTAATAGTTCAGCAGCGCGCAAGGCCATAGGAGTGACGCACCCGCTGCCGGCAAATTCATCCGTCAGCGCACAGACGTACGCAACTGTCGTATCGTCGCTGTATTGATTCAGCAATGCCTCGGCACGTTGCCGCGTGCCATTGTCGAGTGCGATGTAGTGGTGCAGATAAATATCCCAGCATGCAGCGATGCGGTCACGGCGATACTGTTCTGCGTGCTCACGGAATTCGCGTGCCGCAGTCCGGATATCCCCGGAAAGGAGCGCGAGAAAACTTTTCACGTAGAACGCTTCCACTGGTGTCAGGCTCTCTTCCTCGAAATTTGCATTCAGATTTTCCAGCGTCTGTTTGCGCTCCTGTTGATTCTGTGTGCAGAGTAAAAGAGCTACATCCGTTAACGGGGAATGCCGTTCCGATGCAGATGCTTGGCGGAGCAGGGTGGCTGCCTTTTCATCCTGATTGCAGAGAATGAGCTGCAGAGCCTGATTTGTCAGCAGCGTTTCTTCTGCCGTGCTGTTTCCACCGAGGGCGATAGGGCAGGGGACTTCAGCTGATGTTGCGCCTGAATTCGTTGCGCCGCAGGGGGACAACCACACTGCGGCGCAAAGAAAAGGAAAGAAAAAATGTTCCACGTGGAACATAAATTACATACGGTCAGGCATATTAATACCGAAGAGACCCATGCCCTGCTTGAGGACGCGCGCCGTCAATTCGCAGAGCGCAAGGCGGGTTTCACGCATCTTGCCCTCGCTCTTGAGCACAGGGCAGGCCTCGTAGAAGCTGTGGAAGGCCTTGGCCAGCTCATAAAGATAAGCGGCCAGCAGGTTGGGTCGGCAGTCATCCAAGGTGGAGGGCACGACCTCGCCATAGCGGTTGATGAGGCGGGCGAGATGAATTTCCGCAGGCTCCGTAATCGTCAGAGTATCAGGGGCTTGGAAGGCTCCTTCAATCTTGCGGAAGATGGAGCGCACGCGCACGTAGGAGTTCTGCAGGTAGGGGGCCGTGTCACCCGTCAGGGCGAGCATCTTATCCCAGTCGAAGATGTAGTCGCTCATGCGGTTCTGGGACAGCTCGGCGAACTTGATGGCGCCGATGCCGACCTGCTGCGCCACCAGCGCCTTTTCCTCGGCAGGCATGTCCGAGCTCTTCTCTTCGATAACCTTGGCAGCGCGTGTAACTGCTTCATCAATAACGTCTTGCAGGCTTACGGTATCGCCGCTGCGCGTCTTGAAGGGGCGGCGGTCCTTGCCGAGAATGGAGCCGAACGCAACGTGACGGAAATCGCCCGTGACGCCGCGCATACGCTCAATGTCGAAGATTTGTTTGAAGTGCTTTTCCTGCGGCGCGCCCACGACATACCAGATGGCGTCCGCGTTGAAATTCTGCGTGCGGTAGTCCAGCGTGGCGAGGTCCGTCGTCGCGTAGAGGAAGCCGCCGTCGGCTTTGCGGATGATGGCAGGAACGGGGGCCCACTCGCCGTCTTTCTGCACGAGGAAGGGGTCATCCTGCGGCTTGTGGAAGCCGTCGGAGAAGACGCACACAGCGCCCTCGCTTTCGCGTGCAATACCCTTGGCGAGGAGGTCATCGACAAGCGGGGCCAGCGCGTCGTTGTAAGCGCTCTCGCCCAGCCAGTAATCGAAAGAAATGCCGAGCTGGTTGTAAATCTTCTCAAGCCCTGTCTTGGTGACGGCGATGCACTGCTTCCAGATAGCCAGATTTTCCTCGTCGCCGCTCTGCAGTTTCACCAGCTCCGCCTTACAGACGGGCAGCAGGGATTCATCCTCCTTGCACTTGGCGTTGACGGTCTTGTAGACTGCAAGAAGAGCTTCGATGGGGTCTTTCTCCAGCTCGTCTTTATCCAAAAGATTCTTCCAGCCCCAGAGAATCATGCCGAACTGCGTGCCCCAGTCGCCGATATGGTTGTCGGTAATCACCTTGTGACCCAGGAAGCGGGCGAGGCGGCCGAGCACATCGCCGATGATGGTGGAGCGGATGTGGCCTACGTGCATGGGCTTGGCCACGTTCGGGGCGGAGAAGTCAATCACCAGCGTCTTGGGCTTGTCCGTCAGCGCGACACCCAGGCGCTCATCGGAGAGCAGGGCGGTCATGCGCTCCGCATAGTAAGCGGGCTTGATGCGGAAGTTGATGAAACCCGGGCCGGCGATTTCCGCCGTGGCCATCTCCGTTTCACCCAGCAGATCGACCACCTGCGTGGCCAGTGCGCGGGGGTTACAGCGCGCCTGCTTAGCCAGCATCATGGCCGCATTGCTCTGGTAGTCGCCGAAGCGCAGATCCTGCGAGGGCGTGACCGCAGGCATGAAATCAGCGGGCAGCTGCTCACCCAGCGCCTGCTTGAGGGCGCCCAGCAGCTGTTGAGAAAGGAGGCTCGGAATCGTCATGACGCGCGTATTATAGTAGATAGTAAGCTTTTGTCAATCAAATAGGGCAGGGGAGGGGGGAGCGGGGAGGTTTGATAAAGGAGGATTTGTAGATTTACTATGTACTAGGTACTATGTACTATTTTTGA
>JAKSOV010000077.1 GCA_024405415.1 Akkermansia sp. | reverse complement strand
ATAGTACCTAGTACATAGTACCTAGTAAATCCCGACAAATTCTCATTTGTCGTGCCGTGGAATGCCGTTTGGGAACAACAAAAAACCGTCCGCGGGGACGCGGACGGTTGAAAATTGTAGTTGAATGTCCAGTGAGAGGGCGGGGATTAGTCCACCACCTTCACGATCACCTCAGCACCGCTCTGGGTCTTGTAGGTGCCGCACACGGGGCAAGCGGTGTGACCGGGAACGGCAGCGCCGCACTTGGGGCACTTGCCGAGCTTGGGCGCCTTCCAGGCCTGAGCGGCCAGGCGGGAGCGCTGCTTCATCTTGGAGGTTCTGCGTTTCGGAGCTGCCATAATGTTGTCTTTGGTTAAGATGTTAACGACGTCTGAGCGGTCATGTCGGCATCATTCTTTCGGGAGCCTATCGAGCGCATCCCAGACGCTTTCACCACTCGGGGTGGCAGAGTCTACACCCGAATCGGGGTTTTTGTCCAGCCTAAAATCACCTAAAATGTCATTTATTTCACATTCGAGGCCCGAAAGCTCACATTTCGGGTAGGCGGGCAGGGCCAAAATCACCTCTTCGCGCAGGTCTTCCGTTACATCGGCGGCGAGTTTGCCCTTCACTTCGTACGAGAGCGCCAGCGAGGGCAGCTCCACCATGTAGTCGAAGTGAGCGAGACAACGGTCGCAGCGCAGGGAGAAGGGGGCGCTTACCCGCCCGTGTACCACCAGCTCGGTATCGAAGAGCTGAGCCTCCAGTTCATAGCTCAGCGGCCCGGTGCTGCGGATGGCCTCGCTGTCGATATCGAACAGCGCGCCGTCCAGCTCTCCGTTTAGCCGCACGCCCTCCTCGGGGAACTCCTCCAGCGAAATGATGAGGCTCTTCTGCATGCCCCCAGTCTATCGCAGCCCCGCCCCCTAGGCAAGGCAAATCGGCGCGGCGTTCAGCTTAGCGTTTCGGGGAGCAGCTCGAACAGCCGCCCGATGAGGTAGAGCGGGATGCTGTGCAGCCCTTCGCAGACACCGTAGCCGGCGAGTGAAGACCGCACCGCGAAGGGCGGGCCGTACTTGGCTCGGTACTCTGCCAGGCTCTTGGCTTTGAGGTTGAGCGTGGCTTTGACCTCCAGCGGGATGAGGGCCCCGCGGTAGCCGAAGATAAAATCCACCTCTGCCGTGTTTTTCGGCGTGGTCCAGTAAGCTAGGGGCAGATGTTTGTTGAGACGCAGTTCTTGGAGAACATATTGCTCCGTCAGGGCGCCCTTAAACTCCTCGAACACGCCCTCCCCCTGTACTACCGCGGCTGCATCGAGCTGAGCCATTGCGCCGAGTAAGCCGCAATCCGATGCAAAGAGTTTGAAGGCATCGCCTTCCGCGTAGGCGGGCAGGGGATTGGCCGGTTTGGTGAGGCGGTGCAGCTTGTAGACCAGCCCGCAGTTCTGCAACCACTCGATGGCTTCGGCATAGTCGCGTCCGCGGCCGCCGCTGCACACCTTGCCATAGGAAAATTTCTTTTCCTTGGCCAGTTGCACGGGCAGAGAGCGCCATACCTCGCGGATTCGGGTGATGTTGCGGTTATCGGTGTACTTGGAAAAATCGTTTTCGTAGCCGAGCAGAATGTTTCGCTGCACCTCGCGCGCGGCGGCATAGTCCCGCGTTTCGGTGAATCGGGAGACGACCTCGGGCATGCCGCCGACATAGAGGTATTGCTTCAGGTACTCCGTCAGGCGGTCGCGGAAGGACGCTGCTGTTTCCGGAGTGTGTGTGCGCAGCATGCTGACCAGCAAGTCCTCCCCCATGGCCTCCAGAAACTCGAAAAAGCTCAGGGGATGCAGCTCATGAAAATCCACCTGCCCGACGGGGAAGGACATATTTTTGTGGCGCAGGGCTACCCCGAGCAGACTGCCCGCTGCCATGATGTGGTATTCGGGGCATTGCTCACTGAAAAATTTGAGCGAGGTCAGCGCGCGCTCACATTCTTGGATTTCATCGAGTATGAGCAACGTCTCCCCCGGGCGGATGGGGGTGCGTGTCAGGGCGGATAGTTGAAGAAGCAGGATGTCCGGGCTGAGATCTCCCTCAAAAAGGGCATGCGCCGCTTGTGTCTCCATGAAATTGAGGTAGGCCACGGAGGCAAATTCCTGCCGACCGAACTCTCGCATGAGCCATGTTTTGCCAACTTGGCGCGCTCCTTGTACCAGCAGAGGTTTGCGGTGAGGGGCGTCTTTCCATCGTTTTAATTCCTCCAAAGCATTGCGATTCATGGCAGAAGATGGGACGTTAACGGAGAAGTTTTAGCACGCGAACGATGGTCAGTCAACCGAATTTACACATTTTTCCTAGGAAAAAATGGCAAAACTTACACATTTTTCCTAGGAAAAATGTGGAGATGCCCTCACTCGTCGGCGATGTTGCGGGTGTCGAAGGCCACGATTTCCGCGACGATGGCGCGGGCGCGGGCGGCGTCGCGTTGCTGCATGGCGAGCAGCAGCGCGTCGTGCAAGGCGAGGGCTCCTGCATCATATTGGCGCTCTTGCAGCGCCTCCGTAAAGTGGCGGGAGAGGTGCTCCGTAATCACGCGGTAGAACTGCGTGAGCAAGGGATTGCGCGTGGCGGCGGCAATGGCGGCGTGGAAGGCCATGTCATCCTCAATGCCGCTACCGCTGCGGGTTTTGCACTTGGCGAGTGCCGCGCGCATGGCTGCGAGGTCGTCCTCTGTGCGGTGCTCGGCGGCAAGGGAGACGACGGCCTGCTCGATAGCGAGTCGCGCCTCCAGAATGCAGGCGGTGTCCACTTGCTGCAGACGGTCGTCCAGCGCAGCCTCCAGGCGGTCGCTGGCGGTCACATAGGTGCCGTCGCCGGGGCGGGCGGAGAGCATGCCGGCGTGGATGAGCCCCTGCACGGCTTCGCGCAGTGTGTTGTGGCTCACGCCGAACATCTCCTTTAACTCCGGCTCGGCGGGGATTTTCTCGCCTACGCGCCACTCGCCCTCGCTGATGAGCGCCTCCATGCTCTCTCGCACTTGGCGGGAGAGCGATTGGCGCACGGGCTTGCGGATGGCGGCCATGGGGCAGGGCAGGGAAATGCGGAAAGGGGTTATTCAATCACCGTCCACAGGCGGCCGTTCTTCGCCTGAATGAGGCGGATGTCGAGGTCGAAGGCGGTCTTGAGGTTCGGCTCGGTGAGCACCTCCTCGCGCGCGCCGTGGGCAATAATCTGCCCTTGTTTGAGAATCATGCCGCGGGAGAAAGCGGGCAGAATATCCTCGATGCGTTGGGTGATGAACACAATCGTGAGCTCGGGGCGGCTCTCGGCCAGCTCGGCGATGGTCTTGAGCAGGAACTCGCGCCCCGCGATATCGAGGAACACGCTCGGCTCGTCGAGAATCATCAGCTCGGGGTTCGTCATCAGCGCACGGGCGATAAGCACCTTCACCTGCTCGCCGCTGCTCATGGTGACGACCTTGCGGTCCATGAGGTGCGTGGCGCGCAGGGAGGCCATCAGCTCAGCCGCCTTCTTTTCTTCCTCCGCAGAGGGCTCGCGGAAGAGGCCGATGGTGGCATCGGGGCCGGAGAGCACCATCTCGCGTCCCGTCCATTCGCGGTCGCCGAGCCACTGGTGCATCAGCGGGCTCACCCACGCAATGCGCTTGCGCAGCAGTTGCAGGTTCACATGCCCGAAGCGCGCGCCCAGTACCTCCACCTTCGCGCCGAAGAGCGGCCAGGCATAGCCCATGAGCGTGCGCACGAGCGTCGTCTTGCCCGCACCGTTCGCGCCCAGAATAAAGCACCGCTCGCCTTTCTCAACGCTCCAATTGATTCCCTTGAGAATCTCCTGACCGCTGAGAAAAACGCGCGCGTTTTCAATATCAATAACCTTCGGCATCACTCAAAAGGTAAAAACGAAGCCGCAACCGCCCTGAGGCGAACCCATAAGCGGTTGCGGCTTGCTAGCGTACCCTGCTTGCCACGGCGTAGCCTTGGCGAAGCCGGGTACATCCAATCAGTTTCTCTCGAAGAGAGAGCGAATCTTCTTGCCGACAATCTCCACGGGATGCTCGGCGAGAGCCTCGCGCTTGGCGATGAGGTTGGGGGCGCCGGCGGCGGCCTCGGCCAGCCAATCGTGGGCGAACTTGCCCGTCTCGATGCGCTTGAGGGATTCCTTCATCTTCTCCTTGACCTCCGGGCCGAGAATCTGCGGGCCGTTGTAGTACTCACCGAACTCGGCGGTGTTGGAGATGACGGAGTTCATGCGCTGGATGCCGCCGTTGTAGATGAGGTCGACGATGAGCTTGGCCTCGTGCACGCACTCGAAGTAAGCCATCTCGTGGGGGTAGCCCGCCTCGATGAGCGTCTCGAAGCCGTACTTCATGAGGTCCACCAGACCGCCGCAGAGCACGTTCTGCTCGCCGAAGAGGTCTTCATAGGTTTCCTGCTCCAGCGTGCACTCGAGCACGCCGCCGCGGGTCAGACCCTCGGCCTTGGCCATGGCGAGAGCCACGTTCTTGGCGTTGCCGGAGGGGTTCTGGAACACGCCGATAAGGCCGGGGCAACCGAACCCTTCCTCGAACACGCGGCGAACCTCCGTGCCCGGGCCCTTGGGAGCCACCATGATGACGTCCACATCCGCGGGCGGAACGATGGTCTTGAAGACGTAGGCAAAGCCGTGGGAGCAGCAGAGCGTCTTGCCGGCGGTGAGGTGGGGTTTAATCTGCTTCTCGAACACTTCGCCGTGCTTCTCGTCGGGCAGCAGCAGGTGGATGACGTCGGCCTTGGCAGCGGCCTCGTCCACGCTCATCACCTCAAAACCGTCCTGAGCGGCGGCGTCCCAGCTCTTGCCGGGGCGGATACCGATGATGACATGCACACCGCTGTCGCGCATGCAAAGCGCCTGGGCGCGACCCTGAGCACCGTAGCCGATGACGGCCACCGTCTTGCCGTTGAGGATGCTCAAATCGGCATCCTTATCGTGGAGAATATCCATTGTTTGTTGTGGGGTTAAAGTTAAACATCCTATGTTTGGATGTCTGGTGCCAGATTAGCACGGGCAGCGGCCTTTGCAAGCAAAAAAAGAGGCAGTAGTGCCGAAAACGCCGTTTTTGACCCGCCGACGGTGAAATTTCCTTGCGGCGCGCGGGCGTTGTGGTACAGTAAGGAGCGTATGAAAACAGCTTCCTCTTTCCGTTCCCGCCGCGGTTTCACGCTGATTGAAATCATGGTGGTGATTGCTATTCTGGCCGCCCTCATGGCCATTGCCACGCCCGCCATTTACTCCCACATGAGCGCCGGTACGGATGCCAAGTGCCGCGCCAACCTCGAGCAGTTGGCCCAGCTCGGCACGAAGTACAGCCAGGATATGGCCAACCGCGGCACTCTGCCCACCAGCGGCATGGATGACGACGAAGACACCGAGACTATCGACGAGAGCGAGGGCTGGTGGCTCTCCCTCGCGCCTGAGCTGGATGCCGTCGTGCTGCCCAAGAAGGCGGGTGACAAGATGAAGGTCTCGACCATTTTCCATTGCCCCGCGGACCATCGCACGGAGATTGACGCCAGCGCCTCCACCTTCCCCGCAGATTGCAAGAGCGTCTCTTACGTCTCCTGGACGGACGGCAGCGAGGACCGCGAGAATCCGAACTCCCCCATCAAGACCACGGCTAAGCAGAACCTCGACATGCTCCCCTGGCTTTCCGACGGCAACCCCGTGAAGGGGGAGAGTGTGACGGATCTCGCTTCCTTCACCAAGCAGGTGCTGCCTGCTGCCGAGCGCCACAACGGCAAAATCTTTGTCGTGATGGCCAGCGGTGTGGTGAAGGTCGTGGAGATTGATGAGGATGCCGATGCCAAGACCGTCTTCCGCAAGATGGCCCCCGCCATTGCTAAGAAGGCAGAGAAGGAAGCCAAGAGCGGCAAGGGCGGCAAAAAGGGCAAGAGCAGCCGCAAGGCCGCCGAGGAGGATGACGAGGACGAGGCGAGCGCTGCGGACGATACGTCGGATGACGACGAAGATTGATTGGGAACCCGATGCCGACTGCCTGTCGCTGCTGCGCGGGCAGACGGCGGTGTTGGGGCTGAGCGGGGGGCGCGATTCGGTCGCGCTCCTTTTGCTCTTGCATGAGCGCGGCGTGCGTGTGCATGCCTGCCACGTTCACCACGGCATTCGCGGCACCGCGGCGGATGCCGATGCGGATTTTTGCCGCACGCTTTGCAAGAGCTTGGGCGTGCCCTACAGCGAGCACCGTGTCGATGTGCCCGCGCTGGCGGCGCAGCGCGGAGAATCGACCGAGACGGCCGCGCGCGTGGCTCGACGTGCGGCGCTGGCGGAGACAGCCCGGTGCTGCGGCACGCGTTTCGTCGTGCTCGCCCAGCATGCGGATGATAATGCAGAGACGGTGCTTTTCCGCCTCGCGCGCGGTGCGGCGGGCTGCCGCGGCATGCTGCCTGTGCACGAGGCACAGGGTATCCTGTGGCTGCGGCCCTTGTTGCATGTGCCGCGCGAGGCGCTGACGGCTTGGCTGCAGGCGCGCGGGCAGACGTGGGTGGAGGATGAAACCAACGCGGTGCCCGATGTGGCGCGCAATCGCCTGCGGTTGGAGGTGCTGCCTGCGTTGGAGCGCGCCATGGGGCGCGATGTCTCGCCCGTTCTCGTGCGTAGTGCGCGTTTGCAGGCGGAGACGCTGGCCGCGCTGGAGAGCGCCCTCGCGCAACTGCCTCTCACGGACCCGCAGGGGCGGCTCTACCTGCCTGCTGTGCTGGGGCGTCCGCTCGCCTTCCGCAAGGCGGTGTTGCACCGCTACCTCGTCTTGGCGGGGGTGCCCAATGTGTCGGAGTCGCTGGTGGCGGCTGTTGATGCCTTGTTGCCCGCGGAGGCACCTGCGTCCCGCCTTAATCTGCCCGGCAATCTCTTTGCCTGCCGTCGGGAGAAGCGCCTTTTCATTGCCGATGCGGCGGGGCGGCAGCTCCCCGTGGCGTGGTAAATGAGAAAAGGCCTGACGAGGGGGCAGGCCTTTTTTGGGGGGTGGTCGGTCGCGCTTACAGCTCGGCCTTGCCCTCATCGGGGTCGGGCACGCGCTGCACATGCGCACCGAGGCTCATGAGCTTGTCATCGAGCATCTCGTAGCCGCGGTCGATGTGGTAGAGACGGTGAATCTCCGTGGTGCCCTCTGCCGCGAGGGCGGCGAGCACGAGGGCGGCGGAGGCGCGCAGATCGCTCGCCATGACGGGGGCGGCGGAGAGGCCCTCCACACCTGTGATGATAGCTGTGCCGCTGTCCACCTTGATGTTGGCGCCCATGCGCTTCAGCTCCGAGCAGTGCATGAAGCGCTGCGGGAAAATCGTGTCCTTCACCACGCTGATGCCGGGCGTGACGGAGAAGAGAGCCGTCATCTGTGCCTGCATGTCCGTGGGGTAGGCGGGGTAGGGGGCGGTGAGAATCTTGCCGCTGGTGGGTTTTTCGCCCGCCTTCACGAAGACGGAGTCTCCCGCTTCGTTGAAATTCACCGTGTGGCCGCACTCGCGCAGCAGGGCGGAGATGGCGCCGAGGTGCTCCTCGCACACGCGGTTGAGGGTGATGCCCGTGTCGCTGCACATGATACCCGCCACCATGAAAGTGCCGGCCTCGATGCGGTCGGGGATGACGGTGTGCTCGCAGCCGTGCAGACGCTCCACGCCGTGAATGGTGATGGTGCGGGAGCCCGCGCCTTCGATGCGCGCGCCCATCTTGTTGAGGAAGTTGGCGAGGTCCACCACCTCGGGTTCGCGGGCGGCGGATTCAATCACCGTCGTGCCGCGGGCCAGCACGGCGGCCATCATGAGGTTGTCGGTGCCGAGCACGGTCGGGCCGTTGTCGCCGCGCATGTCCACTGTGGTGCCCACCAGCCCGTTCGGGGCCTCGATGACGAGGTTGCCGCCCTTCACGCGAACACGGGCGCCGAGCGCCTGAATGGCGCGCACATGCAGGTCCACGGGGCGGTCGCCGATGACGCAGCCGCCGGGCAGCGGCAGCGTGCAGCGGTGCATGCGCGCCATCATGGGCCCGAGCAGACAGATAGAAGCGCGCATCTTGCGCACCTGATCATAGGAGGCGCTGGAGGAGATGCCGTCGGGGGACTCGATGCGCACCGTGCCGCTGGAGCGCTCCACCGAGGCGCCCAACTGGCTGAGAATCTGAATCATGTAGTTCGTGTCGGACACATCCGGCACGCGGGAGATGCGCACAGGCTCATCGGTCAGCAGCGCTGCCGCGAGAATCGGGAGAGACGCATTCTTGGAACCGCTGATATTGACCGTTCCCTGCAACTTGTATCCGCCTTCGACGATGAGTTTATCCATGGATGAGAGTGTGGTGTTCCGTGTGGCAGAAACTCTACCATACCCCCCGCCCTCTAGCAAGCATAAACACCCCCGGGGAAGTGTTTTGTGATGCCGCGGAGCGCAGAGCGGCAAATGAGAAGTTTGTCGGGATTTACTAGGTACTATGTACTAGGTACTATTTGTAAAGTTCGGCGG
>JAKSOV010000076.1 GCA_024405415.1 Akkermansia sp. | reverse complement strand
TAAAAGCGTGCGCGGCCTTGCCGCGCAGGATAATCCCAAAGACTTCGACAAATCCCCATTTGTCTGTCACTCTTCACGAAAAAGGCCCGATGCCGGAGGCATCGGGCCGTGGAAAAAACGTTTGAGGTCTCCGCGTCAGTTACCCTTGACGGTGGTGACGTACTTCGTCACGATGCCGAGGATATTCTCGCGCTTGATGTCGACGCTGGAGATGGTGGTGATACCGCCGTTGGCCTTCGCGCGCTCGATGGAGCAATCGCCGATGGCGACGAGGTGGCAGTAGGAAACGGCGTGCGACTGGCCCGTGCGCGTGGCGGCACCGCCGGCGGCGGCAACGGGGCAGGAGGTGTTGGAGTAAATCGCACCCACGGGGGCGGCGGAATCACAGGAGGCGAGAGCCAGAGCGGCTACGGCAAAAGCGAGGTGTTTTTTCATAAGTAAAAGCTAGGTTGCGGAACGAGCGTTCCTTCAATGGTTATTATAGCGGAACTCTGTCTGTTTAGCAAGCTGCAATTTGCAGCTCATTCAGCGGTGCGCGCCTGTCGGCGGGCGGCGCGCAGGCGCTCGCGTTCGGCAGCGGCCTGTTGGCCGAGCTTGGTGTCGGGCGCAAGGTCGCGGGCGGTTTCCAAGGCGGCGATGGCCTCCAGTAATTTGGCTTCCGTGGCGGGGGTGTGCGCGCCCTCGGCGGCGTAGCCGCGGCGGTATTCCTCCAGCAGCAGGGGGTAGAGGCAGCGCAGGCCCAGCAGTTGCTTGTCCTCCGTCTGCGCGAGGGGGTGCTCCATCAGCGTGCGGCAGCTCGTCAGGCAGAGGCCGAGCGTCTCCTCTTCCATGGGCTTGGTGAGCGCCATGCGGGCAAAGAGCAGGTACTGTTTGGCCGTGTAAAGCCGGGCGTCGGCTTGCTCCGCGCGGTCCGGGGCGGTGGCCGATTGTTGTGCCGCCTGCACGGCTTCCTTGGTCAGGGTGCGCAGCGGGAGCGCAGCGTAGGGACCCTCGGCATCGCGAAGCACGAGGCAGGGCAGCTCCGTCACGCCTGCGGCGAGAGCTTCGGCCGCATGGGCGGCATCATGCACGCTGCGGCACTGCGTGGTGAGGGGCTTGAACTTCAGCTCCCCGTCCGCGCCGCTGTTGCGGTAGGGGGCCAGGCTTTTGCTGATGGCGGCGGTATCCGCCCCTTTTTCAAAATAGACGATGGCGGCGGGCTGCGCGTCCTGCGCGGGTGCCGCGGCGGGCTCCTGCGCCGAGAGGGGCAGGGCGGCGGCGAGCAGCAGAAGGGGCAGGACGCGCATGGCGGGCAGGGGGCGTTACGCCTCTACACGGGAGATGGTGATGCGCTTGAAGCGCGAGTCCGTTTCCTCGGAGGCGGTGGCGATGCCGGGAATCTCGGCCAATGCATTATGCACCAGGCGGCGCTGGTAGGCGTTGAGCTTTTCCATGAGCAGGGGCTTGCCCGTCTCCAACACGCGCTGCGCGCGGGAACGCGCGCGACGGAGGATTTTTTCCTCCGCCCGCTCGCGGTAATGATCGCAATCGACGCGCACGCGCGGAGCCTCTTCCCATTCCGCCTGAACGAGGCGGTTGATGAGGTATTGCAGGTCATCGAGGCGGTCGCCCTCATCGCCGATGAGGTGGGAGGCGTCCGTGCTCTCAATGTGCAGGACGATGCTGTCCTCGTACGCAGCGGTGCTGAGGGTGTAGTCGAAGCCCAGCGGTTTGAGCAGGGATTCCGCAGCGGCGAGGGTGAGCGTGGTCAGTCGTTCGGTGTCAGGCATGGCAGGAAGAGTGCGTTTAATCTCGGTTGCCGAGGAAGCGCAGCAGGTAGAGGAAGAGGTTGATGAAATCGAGATAGAGTTGCAGCGCGCCGAGCACGGCGCCCTTGGAGCGGGTGACTTCATCGGCCTCGTACAGGCCCTGGCGCAGCAGCATCTGCGTGTCGTAGGCCGTGAACAGGGCGAACACCACCACACCGACGGCGGACATGATGAGATCTGCCGTGCCGTTGCCCCAGAAGGCGTTGGCAATGCCCGCGATGATGAGGCCGATAAGCGCCATGAACAGCCCGCGCCCCCACGTGCTCAAATCGCGCTTGGAGACATAGCCGTACACCGACATGGCGCCGAACATGCCCGCTGTCACGGCGAAGGTCAACCCCAGCGACTCCTGCGTGAAGACATAGAGCAGCGGCCCGAAGATGAGGCCCTGCAACCCCGCGAAGGCCAGCAGCAGACCGCCGAGGGCCATGGGCGTGAAGGCTCGCGCGCCGAATTGCATCACCAGCACGATGCCGATGCAGCCCAGGAAGGAAAGCCAAGGATGCTCAATGGTCCAAAATGCCGGCTCGGGATTGACCGTGGTGTAGGCGGCGACACCGGCTGTGGTCATCAGGCAGGCCGCCATCCACAGGTACACCTTATTGAGGAAGGCAGACGCCATGGCGGGCGTGACCTCCTGAGCGGAAAACGGTTGGGGAGTATAGGGCTGTTCCATGCGTTCATTGTACCCGCCGCCCCGCGAAAGGTCAAGCACAACGCGCGCGCGTCAGCAATAGGTGACGAGCACGCGCGCCTGTGCGGGCAGCTCCGCCGCCAGACGCTTGGTCAGCTCGGTGAGGCGGGCGTGGCTCTGCTCCACCGTCAGCTCCGCCTCCATGGGGATGCTCACGGCGCAGAGGCGCTGCCCCTCGCGCTCGTAGGTCTCGATGCGTGTGGGCAGGGGGGCGCCGAGGCGAATCATGGCTCGGCGCACCTGCTCCTCCCAGTCTGCGGGCAGAGGCTCTGCCTGCGCGGGCAGCTCGCGGAGGTTCGGCTCCACATGCACCAGCACACGCACGGCTTTCAGGTGGTGCGCCACCTCGCGGCGGAAGGCTTCTACGGGCACCTGCCATGCGGCGAGCGTGGCGTCCTTGGGCAGCTCCAAATCCGCGGAGACGACCAGCCCGCCCTCCGTATGCAGCAGCACCAGCCCGTGCACACCGAAGCGGTGCGTGAGCGCGATGCGGCGGATGATGAATTCGGGCGTCTCGGGGGTGGTTTCGGCGGGCTGCACATGCACCAGCGTCTCCGCATCGGGAACCACGGAGGCTACCAGCGCCTCGATGGCATCGGCAATCTCATGCGCGGTGTCCACATGCAGGTCTCGCGGCACGAGCACCACCATATCCACATAGAGCTTGTTGCCCACCTCATGCACGCGCAGGCGCACCAGCGGGTAGGCGGGCATGCGGTGCGCCATGGCCTCGCGGATGCGGCGGCCGTTCTCGCTGTCTGCCTTGTCCATGAGGCTGTTGACGGATTTGCTGCCCAGCAGGTAGCAGACATGCAGAATGAGCAGCGCCACCACGCATGAGGCTAGGACGTCCGCGCGGATGAGCAGGGTGTGCAGCCACGTGCCCTCCACGGTGAATTCGGCGAGCGCGGCGCCCGAGATGCCGAGCAGCACGGCGGCGCTGCTCCAGATATCGGTGGCGAAGTGAGCAGCATCGGCCTCCAGCGCGGCGCTGTTGGTCTCCTTGGCCACGCGGTGCAGCATGCGGGAGCGGTTGATGTCCACCACCAGAGAGCTGATGACGACGATGAAGGCCCACAGGGAGGTTTCCACATGCAGGGCGGCGGGGTCATCGCTCAGCAGGCGCTGTGCGGCCTCGTGCAGCACCCAGACGGAGGTGAGCAGCAGCAGCAGCGTCTCCGCCAGCGCCATCAGGCTCTCCACCTTGCCGTGGCCGTAGGGGTGGTCGTCATCCGCAGGCAGGGCCGAGACGCGCACGGCAAAGAGGGTGCCCGCCGCCGCCAGAAGGTCCAGCCCGCTGTGCAGCGCTTCGGAGAGAATGCCGAGCGAGCCCGTCATCAGCCCCACGATAAACTTCATGAGGGTGAGCAGCGCACTCCATATAACGGAGGACAGGGCGGCGAGAGTTTTGCGGGCGTCGTTTTCCATGGGAAAAAATAGTAGCACTTTCGCGGAAATTTAGTCAAGGCAAACCATTACCATCCCATGGACTGATGCGCCAAGGGGGGATTTGCAGATTTACTAGGTACTATTTTTGAATAGAGTGCGGCTTCCGTCTCCGCCTACGGCTACGCCGAGACAAGCCGCCAGACTTTATAAATAGTACCTAGTAAATCCCGACAAATCCAATCCCCCCCCCTTATCGCGCTCACACCCGCAACTCGAGGTGCACGACGTCGTGGAACGCGCCGAACTTGTAGCCCGCCTCATGCAGGGTGCCGCAGCGGCGGAAGCCGAGTTTCTCATGCAGGGCGAGACTCACGGTGTGGGATGCGGTGATGACGGAGACGATGAGGTGCAGGTGCTCCGATGCGCGGGCGAAGGCGAGGGTGTGTTCCGCCAAGGCTCGGCCTAAGCCCCGCCGCTGATAGTCGGGGTGGATGTAGAGCGACAGCTCGGCGGTGGAGGCATAGGCCGGCATGGGGCGATAGGGCGAGAGGCTGGCATAGCCCGCCACTGCGCCCTGAACCTCCGCCACAAAGAGCGGGTGATGCCCCGTGTGAGCGGTGAACCATGCAAGCCCTGCCGCCTCTGTGCGCGGCTTTAAATCAAAGGTGGCCACGCTTTGCAGGACGGCGTGGTTGTAAATCGCCAGCAGGGCGGGGAGGTCCTCCGCCACGGCGGCGCGGATGTGGTAGGGCTGCGCCATGCTCCTCAGTATAAGGCGCCCGGCAGCGGGGTCAAGGAAATTACGCCTTGAAACGCGCGTGCGTTTCGTGTATGCTGCCCGCGTTATGATGTGGTCCGGCCGTTTTTCTCAGCCCACGGCAGAGCTCGTGCTCCGCTATGGTGAATCCGTCTCCTACGATTGGAAACTCTACAAGCACGATATCGCGGGCAGTATTGCTCACGCCCGCGCTCAGCTGAAGGCGGGCATGCTGACGGAGGAGGAGTTCGCCGCTATCGAGAGCGGGTTGCGCGGGATTGAAGCCGACATCGACGCGGGTAAGTTCACCTGGAGCGAGAAACTTGAAGATGTGCACATGAATATCGAGAGCGAGCTGACACGCCGCATCGGTGCCCCCGGCGCCAAGCTTCACACCGCCCGCTCCCGCAATGACCAAGTGGCCACCGACACCCACCTGTACTGCCGCGCGCAGATTGACACGACGATGGAGCTGGTGCACGACCTGCAGCGCGCCCTTGTGATGAAGGCTGCGGAGTACGCCGAGCTGCGCATCCCCGGCTACACGCACCTGCAGCGCGCCCAACCTGTGACGGTGGGCCACCACCTGCTGGCTTATGTGGAGATGTTGGCGCGCGATGCCGACCGCCTCACAGACTGCCGCCGCCGTCTCAACATCTGCCCGCTGGGCAGCGGCGCCATCGCCGGCTCCACTATCAACCTCGACCGCGCGGGCATCGCCGCGGAGCTGGGCTTTGACGGCGTGACGGAGAACTCCATGGACGCCATCGCCGACCGCGATTATGTGATGGAATGCCTCTTCTGCCTCGCCCTCATAGGCACACACCTCTCCCGCCTGAGCGAGGACCTCGTGCTGTGGAGCAGCGCGGAGTTCGGCTTCGCCACCCTGTCGGACGCGCACACCACGGGCTCCAGCCTCATGCCGCAGAAAAAGAACCCCGATGTCTGCGAGCTGACGCGCGGCAAGAGCGGCCGTCTGTACGGCAATCTGGTGAGCGTTATGGTCGCCGTCAAGGGACTGCCGCTCACCTACAACCGCGACTTGCAGGAGGACAAAGAACCCCTCTTCGATTCCTTTGAGACCGTCTCCCTCGCTCTGCGCGTGAATGCGGAGATGCTCGCCGCCATGAAGATGAACGAACAGCGCTGCGCAGACGCCGTGTCCGACCCCCTGCTGCTCGCTACGGATTTGGCGGACTACCTCGTGCGCCGCGGCGTGCCCTTCCGCAAGGCACACGAGCTGGTGGGCAAGGCCGTGGCCGTCGCCGTGGGCAGCGGCACGCCGCTCAACAAGCTCACGCTCGAACAATTCCAAGAGATTTCGCCCGAGTACGCGGAGGATGTCCACAGCGTCTTCAGCCTTGACCGCGCCATGGCGCTCCGAACCAACCCCGGCGCCCCGAACCCCGACAACACCGCACGACGCTTGGCCTACTGGCAGGAGAAATTGAAATAAACGCGTTGGAAGAATTATTGGTATTTGTCGGGGAGGTCGGAATTTATAATTTAGGATGTATTAGACTAGCGCGCCTGACGGCGCGAAGAAAGGGAAACGAGGTCTGACGCATGCGTCAGACCTCGTTCTTTGCTTGCGAGCGATAGCGAGCCGAACTTTATGCGTTCTTAATCATAAATCCTAAATCTTCAATTCTCTATCAACTCTACAAATCGCTCATTTCTCTCCCCCTCACTTCTTCCCTTTTTTGCGGGGAAGAAGCTCAATGTCGCCGAAGGAGGTGGTGTTGTTCTCCGTGCGGATCGTCACGATGATACTGCAGCTGTTGTTGCCGGCTGTGGTGTCGGCAGGGATGTTGTAGTCGTAGACGTTATTCTCCGTTTTGGAACCGGCTACACCGCTGTGCTGAATGTCGGCGACAATGGCACCGTCCATCTCGATGCGGACTCGCTTGATGAGCAGTTGCTGGTTGCCGCGGGTGTAGCGCAGGCGCACGGCGCGGCTGCTCTTGATGTCCTCCTGCGTGCAGGGGACGACGATGTCCTTCCACTCCGTGCAGGAAAGCACATTCGGGTTCCATGCGCCGATAATCTTGCCCTCGCCCTGCTTGCGGAGCATGGCATCGTTGATGTCCGCCGTTTCCTTCAGCAGGCGGCAGGCGGCCTTCACGGGACGGGGGAAGGGCTTGCAGTCCGACAGACCGTGTCCGTTCTCCACCCAGGCGCGCTCCCAGGCCGAGCGGTCCTGCTGTTTGTCGGGGTGCAGGCGGTTGTTCATGTGAATCTTGCGGCGCGGCAGATAATAGTCGCGAATGAGACCGGACCAGATACGGGCGGCGTAGTCATCCACGGGCGGGCCCCAGATGGTGACGATGCGGCGCGCGTTCTTCTCGTAATAGTCCTTCAGCGCGGGGCTGTTGCCGTGTTTGCGGGCAAAGTCAATCCAGCGCTGCATGCGGAAGAGCGGGTGTCCCTCCAGCAGTCTGTCCATGGCGAGCATCACCTTCTCCAAGCGCGCTTCGTATTCTTCTACCTTGTCGAGGTCGTTATCGCGCAGGGCCTGTTCGCTGGCGCAGATAAGGATTTCCGCTTTCGCACCCAGGTCGGCCGCGGCGAACTCCATCATGTCGTACACATAGAGCTTGTTGTCGGGGTACTCGGGCGCGGCGGCGGCAAAGGCTTCCACCGCCTTGAAGAATTCCTCGTTGGCGTTGATGCTGCCCTTGCGGGGAGAGCCCGGGCCGAGCTGCCAGTTGTAACGCGGGTGATCGGTGAAGGACCCGTACACGGAAGCCAGCATGTGCTGCCAGAATTCGTCCATCTGCGCGCAGTTTTTACCGTAGCGGCAGGCGGTGTAATCCCGCAGCCACTGCACGGTGTCGATGGGCTTCTCCGACCACGCGGCGTCAGCCATCAGCTCATAGACCACCTGATTGTTCTCGATACCCTCGGGTGCCATGCCGTGACCGACCAGACGGCCGCGGTTCGGGGAGTTCAGCGCCTCCAAGTGGCCGTTCGCATAGAAATCCAGCACGCCCGTCAGGCCGCACTTGCCGCCCATGTTGGGGATGACGCTGTAAATCCACGGCTTGTTATAAAAACCCTTGTGGTAATCCCAGTTCGTGCCGTTCTTCCACCAATGCTTGTTGTAATCGACCGCTTCATCAAGCAGCAGCATCTTGTCATCGGGCACCTCGGAGCAAAGCGCCGCCAACGTGGCGGGGTCCCAGATGTTGCGTTGGAAGCCGAACATCCAACCCTGCATCACCCAAACGGCATCGGGATTCGCGTTGCGGATGGAGGCGTACACTTTCTTGCCGTAGTCCGCCAGCAGATTGTAGCGCTCCGCTGAGCCGTGCGGCGGGAAGGGGACTTCCATCTCGTTGAAACTGTCAATGAGGTAGTGCTCATTCTTGCCGAACTCCTTTTCCCACTCCTGAATGAACATGGTGCCGATGCGCTCAAAGAGCGGATTGTTCGGCATAATCATCCAGTTGTGGAAACGCCCGCTGCACCAGCTGGTTTCCACCAGCTCGGCATCGGGGAATACACGGGTGAGGGCTTGGGGCACAAAGCCGGCAAAACCGGGGCAGATGGGCTTCATGCCCAGCTCCCGCATGCGCTTGAGAATCTTGTGCTGGAGCTTAATCTGGTCCTCGTGCCACTCCTTGGGCATCGGCCCGTCAATGCCGCTGATATTGCCCATGCGCATCCACGGCAGGTGGGCAGGCCCGACAAAGTAGTTCGCAATTTCCTCATCCGTGAGGCCGAGCTTTTTGAACACGCGGGCGGAGATCGCCTCCTGCGCCACGAGCGCCAGCGGGGCGTTGATACCGTGCAGGGCCATGTAGTCAATCTCCTGCTCCCAGCGCTTCCAGTCCCAATAGGGCATGGTGTAGCCGTAGGTGACGACGTTGAAGTAGTAGCGGTAGGCAAAGGGGGTGCTGCCGCTCACGGCGGCCGCGTTCGTCCATGGCTCATTCGACACACGGTTGCCCGACCAGCTGTTGATGCCCTTGTGCTGCGCCTTGAGAGCGGCATAGTAGCCATGGCAGAGCGCCACGGGGCTGTTGGCTGTCACGGAGAGCGTACCGTCCTTCACCTCGGCGGCGTAGCTCTCGCGCTCGCCGCCCTGCGTCAATTGCAGCTGCACCGCGGCCTTATCACCCGCAAAGCGTTGAATCACCCCGCGCGCCGCATCCGTACCATCCGCCGCCAAGGCAGTGGCCGCCGTCGCCAAACATAAAACAGCAAGAATAGATTTCATCATAAGTCAGAAATTCAGGGACACAGCATTCTACCACAACGAGAGCCGCATGAAAAACAAAAAATGCCGCAGGGAACATTTCGGGGGGGGAAAGGAGACAAATGGGGATTTGTAGATTTACTATGTACTAGGTACTATGTACTATTT
>JAKSOV010000075.1 GCA_024405415.1 Akkermansia sp. | reverse complement strand
TTGATAAATAGTACCTAGTACATAGTACCTAGTAAATCCCGACAAATTCTCATTTATCAGCCTCGGGTTCTTCGTGGGCTGTCTCAGGCTCCGCCGCAAAGTGTTCTAAGCTGTAGAGCGCAGTCGCATTTCCCTGAGCAGCGGCCTTTTCCCACCACTTTCGCGCCTCTTCGCGGTTCATCGCCACGCCCACGCCACGGTAGAGCAACAAACCGTAACGCACCTGCGCAGCGGCATCACCGGCGCGAGCGCGTTGCAGGAGGTCGTTGTTGTAATTTTCCAAACGAGCGCGCACTTCGGCCTCGGATAAGGCCGCCTTGGGCTTCTCGGGTTCCTCCGCTCGGGGGTAGGTTGCCTGATAGCCCTTGATGAGAGCGGGCAGGATAAGACAGGCAGCCAACGCATAGACGGCCACCATGGCCGCAAGACTCGGCGGCTTGCGTGTATTGAGCAAAAAGGGGCGTACCCGCACGGGGCCGCGCACCCCGCTACGGCGGCGCTCCCGACGGTCCTCCCGCTCCGCGCGGCGCTCACGCGCATGTCGGGCCGACACGCGGATAGGGCGCTGAGGCATAGCCTCCAGCTCAGGCGCGCGGGAGAGGCGGCGGTGGCGTTCCAACCAGCCGTCATACTGATAGCGTTCATCCGCATCGCCGAGCACGCGGTAGGCCTCGGCCACCAGCTTAAAACGTTCTTCAGCGGCCGCATCGCCCGGGTTTCGGTCGGGGTGCCAGCGGCGGGCCTGCGCGTAGTAGGCGCGCTTCACCTCCGCCGCCGTGGCGGTGACGGGGATATCCAGCAGCTCGTAATAATCCTCACGCATGGCGGCACCAATCGGCAAGATGAATCTGCGGCACCCAGTGCGGCACAGGCGCGCCAACGGTCTGAGGGTCTACATCCGCCACTCCGCGACGACCTTCGGGGGCGGAATCCGCTGCGGCGGGCACCCCCGTCGCGGTCTCCAACATGGCATAGGCCTCTGCCTTGGTGAGCGAGTCCCCACAGGCGGTATACACCGCACTCGGAGCCGCGGCTGCGGCGAGAAGCGCCGCCGCTGCGTCCTCGACATGGATGTAGTTCAAACGACGGGTATCCGCCCCCGCCAAGCGGGGTTCGCCCGCCCTGTGGCGGCGCAGCAGCTCGCAACGCCCCTCGCCGTACAACGCGGCCAGACGCACCACCACGCCGCCGCGGGCAAGCACCTGAGCCTCCGCCTCGCGCAGAATCGCAGCTTTCTCCGACGCGCCCTGCCCCGCGGACAGCGCGGAGCAGAAAATCACCCGCGCCCCCTCAGGCAGAGCGCGCAGCGTATCGAGATAGGTGCGGCGGTAGGCCGCGGCATCTCCTCCGTGCGTAGAGAGGCAGCAAAACACCGCCGCAGGCTGCGCCATAGCCGCCGCACGGGCGAGCACGGCAGCATCCGCCGCATCCCCCTGCACCTCGGCAGGCGCGGCGGAATCAATGCCCACGGCATGCGACAAACACGCGCGCAAACGAGAGCCGAGGAAGCCCGTTCCGAGAATCCAGCAGGGGCTGTCGGCGGCGAAACTCATGCGCGGTGCATCCAAATCAGCTCAGCCAGCTCCAAATCCCCCGGCAGGGTGATTTTCAGGTTGGGGCCGACCTGCACCAGGCGGGTCGGCACGCCCAGCGTCTCCACGGCGGAGACTTCATCCGTCACCGTCAACCCCTGCGCCCGCACGGTGTCGTAGGCCTCGCGCAGGAGGGCGATGTGAAAAATCTGCGGCGTCTCCATGCCCCAAAGATGCTCGCGGGAGACAGGTTCGGAGAGCGAGAGTCCCGCTGCGTCCGCGCGCTTGAGGGTATCCACCACGGGGTGCGCGCAAGCGGCGGCCCCCGTCTGTGCGGCGGCCTCGAGACAAGCGCGGATGCCCTCCGGCGTCACCAGCGGGCGGGCGCCGTCATGCACGGCCACAAAGTCCATGCCGTCCGGCAGGGCGCGCAAGCCGGCATAGACGGAGTCCTGGCGCTCGGCCCCGCCGTCGGTGCGCGTCACGGGGATGGGGAAGTTCTCCTCCGCCAGCCCGGTTTCCATCCAGCGGCTTTCGGGGCACACGACGACAACCGCTGCCGCGCCCGCCGCCACAAAGGCCTCTACACTGCGGCGCAGCACAGGAACTCCCGCCAGCGGCGCAGCCAGCTTATCAAAACCCGCACGGCGTGAGGAGCCGGCGGCCACAATCACAGCGGCAAACATAGCTCAGTTCAGCTTGCTGCCCACCAGCTGAGACAGCACCTTGCCGGGCGCGCGGCCTTCCGTGCGGGCCTGCATCTCCTTCATCACGCGGCCCATGTCCTTCTTAGTGCTCGCGCCGAGTTCGGCGATGACGGCCTCGAGGATAGGCAGGATTTCCGCCTCGGTCATCTCCTTGGGCAGGAAGGAGGCCAGCACCTCCATCTCCGCCTTCTCCTTGGCGACGGATTCAGGGCGGTCGGCCTTCTCGTAGAGGGCGATGGAGTCCTCGTGCTGCTTGATAAGCTTGCGAACGACATTCTGCGCCTCGTTGAGCGGCAGCTCGTCGTGCACGTTGCCCTTGGCCACCTGCGCGTTCATGAGCGCGGCCTTCAGCCCGCGCAGAGCGCCGAGCGCCACGGTATCCTTGGCGCGCATGGCTGTCTTCATCCCTTCGGTAATATCTTCGTAAATCGTACTCATAGCTGCCTTTCATTTAAGCACTCCTACGCGCTCACGCAAGAGCAGAATACGGCATACGGGTCAAAACGCACGCCTGCACCCTACGCACGCGCGCGGAGCTTGACAGCGCGGCGGCGCGGCGTTACCCTTGGGGCACACTTCATTTTTTTCGTCTCATGCTTTCTTTTGCATCTCAAGCCATAGAAAAGGGCGGCATCGCCCGAGAGGACGTCGCCGCGCTGCTCGCCCTTCCCGAGGAGGAGTTGTTCGCCTCCGCCACCGCCATCCGCGAGCACTATTTTGCCAACAAGGTGGAGGCCTGTTTCATCATCAACGCCAAGAGCGGCAACTGCAACATGAACTGCCGCTTCTGCTCCCAGAGCGGCTTCAACAGCACCGAGATTGAGCACTACCCCTTCAAAAGCGGTGAGGAGCTGGAAAGCATTGTGAGCGATTGGGAGCAGTACCCCGTGGGCCGTTGCGGTATCGTGACGAGCGGCGGCGCCCTCACCGACCGCGACGTAGAGAAGCTCGCGCAGTTCATCGAGACGCGCATGGCCGCGGGCAAGAAAAAGCCGCAGATTTGCGGTTCTCTCGGTCGCCTGAAGCACGCCGCCATTGAGCGGCTGAAACAGGCGGGGCTGACGCGCCTGCACCACAATCTCGAGACGAGCGAACAGTTTTACCCCAACGTCTGCACCACGCAGACCTGGCGCGACCGCCTCGACACCGTGCATCAGGCCAAGGAGCACGGCTTGTCCGTCTGCGTGGGCGGTCTCTTCGGTCTCGGCGAGACGTGGGAGGACCGCGTAGACTTCGCCATGCAACTCAAGGCGGAGGGCATCCGCAACATCCCCATGAACTTCCTCTACCCGCACCCCGGCACGCCGATGGCGAATCAGCCCGTGATGCCCGCGGAGGAGGCGCTGCGCATCATCGCGCTGTTCCGCCACCTTATCCCCGATGCCACGCTGCGCATCTGCGGCGGCCGCACGAGCGTGCTCAAGGAGCGCCAGTACGAGATGTTCGCCGCCGGTGCCAACGCTTTCATGACGGGCAACTACCTGACCATCGCCGGCGCGGGCATCGAGACCGACCTCGCCAAGATTAAAGAGCTCGGCTTGGAAATCGAAGAATAAACGGATATGAACCCTTATTTCCTTATCAGTCTGGCGCTGGGGGCGCTCATTCCTCTCCCCCTCATGGGGCAGGAGTCCGCGCCCGCGGCCGAACAATCCGCCGCGCCGCTTGCGCAGGACCCCGAGCTGCTGTCCGGTCAGCTGGAGAACGGCCTGCACTACCTCATCCGCCACACGTCGGAGCCCGCGGGACGCGGCTCGCTGCGCCTGTTTGTGAACACAGGCTCGCTCAACGAGGATGAGACCAACTCCGGTATCTCGCACTTTTTGGAGCACATGGTGTTCAACGGCAGCCGCCATTTCAAGCGCGGCGAGCTGATTCCCACCATGCAGAAGCTGGGGCTCGGCTTCGGCGGCGATGCTAACGCCTACACCTCTTTCCTGCAAACGGTGTACATGCTCGACCTGCCGAGTCTCGATGAGCACACGGTGGATTTTGCGCTGACCATCATGCGCGATTTTGCGGACGGCGCCCTGTTGGAGGACGACGCCATTGACCACGAGCGCGGCATTGTGGTGAGCGAGCTGAAGGCGCGTGATTCCGCCGCCTACCGCGCGGGCATGCAGATGATTGCGCAGATGGTGCCGGGCACGCGTCTGCCCGTCTACACGCCCATCGGCAAGGAGGAGGTCATCCGCCACGCGCCTTACAGCGTGGTGCGCGACTATTACCGCGACAATTACGTGCCGCAGCGCATGACGGTGATTGCCACGGGCGATTTTAACCCTGCCGACATGGAGCAGCTGATTCGTCAGCACTTTGCGAGCATAACGGACAGCGGCAACCCGCCCCGCCCCGCCATCGGCACGCCCGATAACTTCGGCGCGGATGAGCGCATCATCCCCAACCCCGAGCAGGCGAACACGCAGCTCTCCGTCACCGTGGTCTCCCCCTACCGCGAGAAACCCGATACCACCGAGCAGAGACTCGCGGACATGCCCCTGCAACTGGCCCGCACCATGCTCAACCGGCGCTCCACGCGCATGGCAAGGGAAGCGCATTCCCCCTTCATTCCAGCCGCTGCCGGCTCCGGGGATTTGTTTGAAACGGCCGAGCTCTTCACCCTCTCCGCCGTGGCGGAACCCGCCAAGTGGCAGGCTGCGCTCACCGCGGCCGAGCAGGAGCTGCGCCGCGCCGCGCAGTACGGATTCTCCGCACAGGAGATGGAGGAAGCCGCCGCGATGCTGATGAGCGGCTGCCGCCAGGCGGAGGCAACGTGGAGCACGACCGACGCCAAGAGCATGGCGGATGCCCTCGTCAATTCCCTTGCGGAGAAAACCGTCCCCACCGCTCCGGCTGAGGACACCCGCGTTGCCAAGATCGGCTTGGCGCAGGTGATGGCCGACCCTGACCTGTGCCGGCAGGCGCTGGCCAAGGCCTATGAGGCCGACCGCGCCAAGCTGAGCCTCGCAGGCGCCGTGCCCGAAGGGGCTACGCCCGCCGCGCTGCGCGAGGCCTTCTCGGCTGCCCATGCGGCCGAGGTCAGCGCCGCTGAAGAGGCCGAGCTGAAGCCCTACGCCTACCCCACCATCGGCGAGGCGGGGCACATCACGGCGCAGACAACGCTAGAGGACATCGGCGTCACCATGCTCACGCTCTCCAACGGGGTGAAGGTGAACCTCAAGCCCGTCGATTTTGCCGAAGGTGAGATTGCGGTTTCCGCCTCCGTGGACGGCGGCACCCTGCGCCTCAACCACACGCCCGGTCTCGCCACCATGTGCTCAGCAGTCATCGGCAACGGCGGATTGGAGGCTCACAGCCGCACCGAACTGCAACGCCTGATGGCGGGGCACCACGTAGGCATGAACTTTGAACCCGATTCCACGCGCTTCAACTTCAACGGCGTGTGCTCGCCCGAGGATTTGGAGCTGCAATGCAACCTGCTGGCCGCGGCGATTCTGCACCCCGGCTACCGCAACGAGGGCGAAGTGCTGCTGCGCCGCAGTCTGCCCGCCTCCTACAACAAGATGCGCACGACCCCGCAAGGTGCCCAGAGCTATCAGGGCAACCGCGTGATTTTCGGCAACGACGCCCGTTTCGTCATCCCCACGCAGGAACAGGCCGAGGCCGTCACCACCGAGCAGGTAAAGGAAGCCATGACGCCCTGGCTGCGCGAGGGTGCCATGGAGGTCACGCTGGTGGGTGAATTCAAGCCCGAGGAGGTGCTGCCCATCCTCGAAAAGACCTTCGGCGCCCTGCCCGCCCGCTCAGCGGAATTCACCCCGTTGAGTGACGCGGAGAAGAGTGTTCGCTTCGCCCCGTGGGGGCAACGCGCCTTCCTGCGCTACGACACGACGCTGGACAAGACGCTGGTGACACAGGTACGCTTCGCTGGCGACGGCTCGGATAAGCACCGCAACCGCCGACTGCAAGTGCTCGCTTCCATCGCCCGCGAGAAGCTCTTCGACGGGCTGCGTGCCGAGCTGGGAGAGAGCTACTCCCCCACCTGCTCGCTCGGTCTGCACAGCGATTTTCCGAACGCCGCCATTCTCACCACCACGAGCGCCGGCGTCAAGGGCAACCGAGTGAAGGTCAACAGCGCCATGGATGCCATCCTCACCGACATCGGGCGCGGGCGGCTCACGCAGGATGATGCCGATTGCGCCCTGCGCCCCATCATCACCGGCGCGGAGAAGGCCCGCCGCACCATCGCATGGTGGATGGGCAACCTGAGCGAGCTCCAGAGCAACCCCGAGCGGCTCGGTCTCATCCGCGACCAGTTCGACGACCTGCGCTCCATCACGCTCGATGAGCTGAACAACCTCGCCCGTGAGGTCTTCGGCAGCGAGAAAGTGGACTACCTCTTCACCGTCCCGGCCGACTATCAGGAGGAAGGCGCCGAAGCCCCTGCGGAAGAGCCGTCGACTGCTGCAGCAGACGACCGGAGCTACACCATTCTCCTCTCCCCCGCCGCAGCGCAGGATGCCGCCTGGGCGGAGGTAGCGGAAACCTTAAAAAAAAAGCACCCGCAAGCGAGTCTCAGGCAGCTGCCTGAGCTGAATGAAGAAACCCTTGCCGCAGCGCTCCGCGAAACAGGTGCCCGATACGCCGCGCTCATCGCTACGCCGGCGGAAATCGGCCGCGAGACGGTGACAATCCTCAACCGCGCCGCCCGTCGCGTGGATGATGACCCCTGGGGGGACTGTATCTGCGGCATCATCACAGGGGCGAGCGCCGAGGAAGCGCAGCAACTCGCCGCAGATGACGAGGCGCTGATCATCAAACGCCTGCTCGCCACCACCAATGTAGGCTGGGGGCGCTTTGAGCACTCCTGCTGCATCACGGACTGGACGGATGTCCCCGTGCTGGAGCAAAGCGGCTACACAGAGCCGCAGCCCCGCCCCTGCAAGGAACAGGCGCTCGCCGAGTTCCGCAAGCAGCTGGAGACAGAGCGCCCGCAGATGCTCGTGACCTCCAGCCACGCCACGCCTTTCAATCTGGAGATGCCCTTCGGCTACGGGCTTATCTTCCCGTCGGGCAATCGCTTCCACCTGCTGCCCGAGGCAGAGCTGCACGAGTTCGCAGGCAAGGTTTTGGACGCCGCCATGGGCAAGGGCGATCTGGCCCCGCTGCATCAGATAGCCGAAACGCATGAGAGCATTGCCGCCGACGGCGAGCGCCGCGTATGGCTGGCTGCGGGCAACTGCCTCTTCGGCAACGCCGCTCACACCGCAGACAGCATGGCCGTGACGGCGCTCTCCGGCTATGGCTGCCGTCAAGTCGCGGGCTACACCGTGCCCTCGTGGTTCGGCGCAGCAGGCTGGGGCACCTTGGGGCTCTTCTGCGGCAACACAAACGGCACCACGCTCGCAGAGGCCGCCTTCCTCAACAACCAATTCATCCTGCTCGACAGCCTGAAACTGGACCCGAAATTGCTGCACATCCGCTTCGACGGCGATTCCTTTGCGCCCGGCCCCATGATTCAGGCCTTCATGAAAATGCGCATAGCGCTGCCCCACGAGAAGGTGCAGGAGGCCATGGGCCTCATCCACGACCGCGATGTTTTCGCGCTCTACGGCGACCCCGCCTTCCGCGCTGCCGTGGATGTCTCCCACGCCCCCGCTCCCTACAGCGTCACATGGGATAAGGAGGCCCGTACCTGCACCCTCACCGCCAACGCCGATACCAAGGAGCGCGCTGCCCTTTGGTTCCCCGACTGGCTGCAGCGAGAGACCGTCACCCCCTCCGTCAACGCCGATTCCGTCATCACCAACGACTTCATTCTCTTCCCCGCCCTCGACATGAAGAAGGGCGAAAGCAAGACCGTCCGCTTTTGATGCACATCACCTTGACGATACTTTAACGCGGAAAGCGGTACGCTCGTTCGGCGTACTTTCCGCGAGGATGGGGCCGGACAAAAAAATATCATGCGGGCCTCGCGAGACGGCAAGGTGCAGAACCGCCACGAGCGGCAAAGCATCTATTTCGGCTATGTGTCCAACGCGGAGTGAAGCCCATCAGGGGCGGTCAGCGAGATTGAGCTTGTAGGCCCCGCCGCGGGGAATCTCGGGGTGGTCGGGCTCCAAGGGCAGTAGGGGAGTCTGCGGGGACAGCGGCTCCACCAAGAGGGAGACGCGCCCGTGTGTGTTGTTGAAGAGACCGCCGAAACTGCGGATGGCCATATATTCGCCATAGGCCGTGCGGACATGCTCGGCGCGGCGAGCGCGGAGGAAAGCGCGGTCGGCCTCGCGGCGAGGAAAGGGCGCGCCGCCCTGCAAAGCGTGGTAGAGTGCATCGTGCAGCAGGGTGGGGCGCAGGTCGCGAGGCACGGTGTTGCCCCAAGACATGCCGTCCCACACGTAGCGGCGATGAAGCACGAGGGTGCTGTCGCGCGCCTCCATGAGCACACGGTTCGGCGGCACGGGGTTGCGACCGCGCCAGTAGCCGAGGTGCATTTCGGGGTCGTGCCAAATGACGGCGCGCTGTGTGACGAGGCAGAAGCCCGGCGCATTTTCAGGCACATAGCGATACCACGCCCCCTCTCTCTGTGCGGCAGCGATAACGGCGGGGTCGATAGCCTTAGGGTTCACCGCCTCCAACATCTGCTTACAGCCGCACAGCGGCAGCAGGAGCAGGGCAAGGAGGCAATAGACACGGCGCATAAGGAAAGTATACCCCCCATGTCAAACGGGGCCGGCCTGTATCCGGAGGCGCAGGGCAGCGGCGAAAACTTATTCGGAAACGCTGATTTAATTGCAGATGCCGTTCATCTGTTCGGCAAATGAGAATTTGTCGGGATTTACTAGGTACTATGTACTAGGTACTATTTA
>JAKSOV010000074.1 GCA_024405415.1 Akkermansia sp. | reverse complement strand
TTTTAAATGATGTGAGACAGCTCATTTCTGCGGCAAGGCACAGCGTTGTGAATAGTGTAAATCAGGTGATGGTTTACACCTATTGGGAAATAGGGCGACGTATTTTTGAAGAAGAACAGCAGGGGAAACACCGTGCCGACTATGGAAAAGGTTTAATTCAGGCATTATCTGCCGAGTTGAGCAAGGAGTTCGGAAAAGGTTTTTCGACCTCAAATTTGGCCAATATGCGCTTATTTTACACCACTTTTCCGAATTTCCAGACAGTGTCTGGAAAATTAAGCTGGTCGCATTATATGGCACTCTTGCGCGTTGATAATGAAAGCGCCAGGAGCTTCTATCTCAAGGAATGCGAAGCAGCTCAGTGGAGTGTCCGTCAGCTTGAACGCCAGATTCGCTCCTCCTACTTTGAGCGCTTGCTGGCTAGTGCTCATCAGGAGTCGGTTCGCGCGGAGGCCGAAGCCGCGAATTGCGAAATGCTCATGCGCCCTCAGGATATCATCAAAGACCCTTACATTCTGGAGTTTCTGGATATGAAGGAAAATAAGGATTATCTGGAGAGGGACTTGGAAACCGCGCTGTTGGATAAATTGTCAGACTTTCTGCTGGAGCTGGGGCGCGGTTTTGCCTTTGTCGCCCGCCAACAGCGCATTACAACGGAGGGCGGCCAGCATTTTTATATCGACTTGGTGTTCTACAATTTCCTGTTGCGCTGCTTTGTGTTGATTGATTTGAAACGGGGGCAGTTGACACACCAGGACATCGGTCAAATGGATATGTACGTCCGCATGTATGATGAATTAAAACGCCAGCCGGACGATGCCCCGACCATCGGGCTTATTCTCTGTGCGGATAATGATAAAACAGTGATGCGCTACAGTTCGTTGAATGGCAGCACGCAGTTGTTTGCCAGCAAATACAAGTTCCTGTTGCCGACAGAAGATGAAATAAGGCTTCTTCTGTCTGAACGAATCGGCACGACATCCAATCGCGGAAAACGTCAGGATACATGATGAGATTCTGATATACTCGCGCAGAGGAATGGCAGGGTGGTACCAAGGCGCGGGTGAATCTACCCTTGTAGCCCTCCCTGCCCCTATTTCAAACATCCACCGTTGTCGCAACAATAGGAAACTCGTTCTGACGCTTGCGTCAGAACGAGTCCGTCCTCCCGCGCCGAAGGCGCGCCAACTTCCAAATTTGTAATTTGTAAATTGTAATTTGTAATTCCTCTCCTCACTTCGTTTCGCGCACGCGGGAACGGGGCGAAAGCACAATCGGGATGCCGTCGCCGCCGTTGATGCGGGAGCGGATGGCGTTGCGGAGGTACTGCGCGTAGCTGTCCGCCAGCAGGCGCTTGTCGTTCACGAAAAGCACGTAGGTCGGCACGGGGATGGTCGTGTATTTCTCGTTGAGCGCCGTGGTGGCGTAGAACAGCTTTAATCTCTTGTGCAGTGTGCGGCTCTGGCCGGGGGGATTCATCTCCATGGCGCGCTGGAGGAGGCGGTTCAGCTCGCCGGTGCCGGGCATGGTGCGGGCACCGGCCTGCACGCGCTCGATGGCCTTGAAGATGTGTGTGAGCCCCGCGCCCTGCGCCGCGGAAACGATGGCGATGGGAGCGTAGTCGAGGAAGAACAGATTCTCCTTTACATGCTCCTTAATCGCCTCCTTGCGGGCGGACATGGGGGCATCGGGGCAGTAGAGGTCGAACTTGTTGATGACGATGATGCAGGGCTTGCACTCCTTGGCGATGATGGAGCCGATGCGGCGGTCCTGCTGCGTGACGCCCGCCGACATGTCGATGACCAGCAGGCAGATATCCGCGCGGCGGATGGCCTTCTCCGAGCGCATGGCGGAAAAGACCTCCACGGACGTATCGCGCTTGGAGCGGGGGCGCATGCCCGCCGTGTCGATGAGCACAAAGCCTTTGTCCCCGCGGGTGTAGGGGATGTCGATGGCATCGCGCGTGGTGCCCGCCACATCGGAGACGATGGTGCGCTTGTCGTTGAGGATGGCGTTGATGAGGGAGCTCTTACCTGCATTCGGGCGGCCCACGATGGCCACCTTGATGGGTGCATCGGCGGTCACTTCCTCGCGGTCGGCCTCCTCCTCGGGCGTGGCATCGGGGGCCATCTCGGCCTCCGTGGGCGTGGCGCCGAGGCTCTTGAGCGCGGCATTCAGCTTACCCGCGAGCTGCTGGAAACCGCGGCCGTGCGCGGCGCTGGTGAACACGTAGTCCGTGAAGCCCAGCTCGGTGAACTCACCGAGGTTCAGCTCCTGCTTTTCGTTGTCGGCCTTGTTGAGCACGAGCAGCACAGGCACGGGGCTTTTGTGCAGCTGGGCGGCGATGGCGCGGTCGATGGGCGTGAGGTGGTCGCGGCAGTCGCAGACGAACATGATGTAGTCCGCCGCGTTGAGAGCGATGTCGGCCTCGCGCGCCACGGCAGAAGCAAAGCCGTCATCAAGCGTGGAGCCGATGCCGCCCGTATCCACCACGAGAGCGGAGTAGTCCGTGATGCGCACGGGGGCGCAGAGGCGGTCGCGGGTGACGCCGGGCTGGTCATGCACGATGGCGATGCGGCGGCCCACCATGCGGTTGAAGATGGCGGATTTGCCCACATTGGGGCGGCCTACGATAGCGATGGTCGGTGTAGACATAGTTGTGTGTTCGATTTCTCGTTGTCGTGTAGGTTGAAGATAGGGGTGCCGCCTCAGAAGGGGCGGTCGGAAGTGTGGTGAATGTTCTGATCATTCGCCTTGGGCTTGACGTAAGGCACGAGGCCCACGGGGCGCACGCCCTTGCCCGTGCTCATGAGGTCCACGGGGCCGGCAGCGCGCTTGTAGAGCTGGTAGTGCGAGCGCTCGCCCTGCGTGTTCATCACGGAGTAGGTGTAGAAATCGGGCGAGGACTGGCAGAGCACATGCAGATTCTGCGCGGCATCAATCATGACGCGCGGCTGCATGAAGTTGAGGTAGCGGCCCATGAAGCACGCGCCGAGCACGCGCTGCGAGTCCGCATCCGCCACTTGGCCGAAAAGGTTGTCATGCCCGTCGATGCTGGCGAGGCGCACGCTCATCTCCAGATTCTTGCCGCCCGAGCGCACCTTGAAGGCGCGCACCTTGCCGCCGCTCGCCAGCGCAAAGACGGCGCGGTTGGAGCTGTAGGTCGTCTGGCCGTCCGGCATGCGGATGGTGGCCACAGCGTTGTAGTTGCCCGAAACATCGAGGTGATAGAAGGTTTTGAGGTCCACTTGGAAAGAGCGGGTGGAGCCGGGCGTGATGGTGAGGTCCGGGAAACGGGGGGAGGCAAAGGCCGAGACAGGGCCGGGTTCCCCGCGCTTGCCGACCATAAAATTGAGCCACGGGCGGCCGGGGCGGTTGGTGAGGGCGATGCTGCTGTCCGTGCGGTTGATAAGCGTGAGCTTGAGCGCCACGTGCTCACCGAGGATGTAGTCGTGGCGCACGGGAGCGAGCCGCAATTCCACCTGCGCAAAGGCAGAGCTGAGGAGGCAGCAGAGGACGAGAAGCAGGTTGAGGAGCTGTTTCATGGGAAAAGGGAAAGGAGATAACGCGAGGATTATACCACAGGAGAATTGGAATTACAATTTACAATCTGCAAAAAGGCAAATATCGTCTGATAAACGACTGAACACCGCAGCGCAGACAAATAAAGAAGACATTCACGCTGCCGTGATAGCCATTTTCGGACAGAGTTAAGGTTCACTGCTGCGTGGAATATAATCGTTGCCAACTATTTACACCGGTACAAACTTAATAACGCTTGCTATAGAGACGCGGATATGGTACACGGATTGCATGGGGCATGGTTGTGACATTACTGCAGACTTTAAGGCAAATCCTTCGGCAGAGCTTCTCTGTGTCTTTGAGTTTATGCAGCCCGTTGTCTGGTGGGATGAGTATAGCATCGTTTTTTTTGCGAAAATCGGGGACGAGGTAAAACTCTACCACTATCTGACCGAGGATGAAAATGCGCCGGATGAATGGGATAAGGCGTGGGCAGCCCTCGAATTCTTTCGGCAAAAAGGTATCAAGATGGACATCAATCTGGTTCCGGGTAATCGGACACCCATCTATTCCCGAGTGCTCTATCCCGCCGAGGATTTAGGAAAACCCTTTTACGTTATCAAAACTCAGCCAAACCTTTGGAAAAAAATCTATCGGTATTTTTCTCTTGTTGATGAGTTTCAGTTGAACAAAGAACTCTCCGTCACGGAGCAAATCCGCACGGTGACCTATGCCAGATGGCAATATGACCCCATCTATTTGTACGGGCGGATAGACGGGACTGAAGACCAATTCCTCTTGGATCCTAATTGGTGAAGCTCTTCTGCGTCTATTGCCGCACGTTTTTTTCGATTTACAACTTATAATTTCCTCATCACTCTCCCTGCACCGGACGTGCAAGCCTGAACCCCAGCGTATCAGCTGCATACTCGCTGTCCGGCAAGGGAAGCGGCGCAAAGGGGGATTCGGGGGAAAGCGCGAGCGGCAGCCCTGCGCGCAGAAGGCCGCATTCCTTGCGGGAGAAGGTGTCCGCCGTCCACTCCGCCACGGAGGCGGAGCCGACGGTCTCGAACACGGTTTGAAGCTCTGCCGCGGCGGGCAGCTCTGCCCCGCGGAAGATGGCGTAGGCCATGGCCTGACGGTAGGTCACGCCCGTCACGGGCTTGGCGGGCGCGCCCTGCAGCTGCGTTTCCCAATCGGCGGGTATGAGGTTCGGCATGTCCTCAAAGGCGCGCATGCAGCGTTCGCGCGCCGTGCTGTCCGCCTTCTCCCAATCGGCGAGGAAAGCGGCGTAGTCCGCCACGCTCACGGGGTTGCGGTCGATGATGAGGTGCTGCCCCTGCGGCAGGCGCAGCGTCACCCCGTCCGCCCGCACGGCGGGGACCGTCACGAACTGCGGGCTGCGGAAGAGAAAGCCGATGGAAGCAATGGCAGAGGCGAGCGCCGCAACCCCCGCAACATAGGCCGCCCCCATGAGCACCTGACGGCGCAGGCGGCGGCGACGGCGGCGAAGGCCCTCCGCAGTCGTCTGTTCGGCGGGTCGCGTGTCTTCCCCGAGCTGCGTCAGGATGGTCTGCGCCGTCGCTTGCACCTGTTCAAAGGTGAGGCGCTGCCCCTCGTACCCCTCACGCATCCAGTACAACAGGGTATCCAAACGCGCCGTGCCGGGTACCTCTCGGGGCACCAGCGGGGCCAACATCTCCGCCAGCGCAGGCATGGCTGCATCCTCCGCAGCGGGCTTCCCCGCCACAATGGGGGAAAGGAAGCGAGGGGAGCCGTTCTCCGCCACATAGACAGAAGACGCACTCAGCGGCAACACGGCGTGTCCCGCGGCGGCGCACCCGGCGTACAGCTCTGCGGCGGCGGCGATGATGCGGCAGGAATCAGCAATGCTCGGCGTATCCTCGGACGTGTACGAGGACAGGGGACGCCCCTGCGGCAGCTCCTGCGTGAGGAACCAGAGTCCGCCCGCGCAGAGCGATTCATACACCTGCCCCACATGAGGCAGCCCGTCAGCCGTCACGCGCTTGCGGGCCGTGGCGAGGAAGGAGGCCTGTTGCTCCGGGCTCGCCCCCGAGCGAAGCACCTCCAGCGCCACCTCGCGGCTGACGCTGCCCTGCGAGGCGGCATACAGCTCGCTCTGCTCGCGCTGCTCAATCAGGCGCGTGAGCGTGTAGGCCCCCAGCGGGTGAGGCAGTTCGGGGAAAAGAGGCGTCATGATTCAGGCTGTGCCAGCTGCTCCAGGAAATCGGAGACCGGCTGGGCTTCTTCGTAGGAATTATCGAGACCGTCATCGGGCAGCAGACCGTTGCGCGGCGTGCGGCGGCGGCTGTTGAGGCGCTGCTCCTGCAGGATGAGGGCGGAGGGGGAGCTGATGCAGTCCAACGGCTCGCCCTTGTAGTAAAGCTTGGCCGTGAAACCGTAGTACTTCAGGTCGCCGTAGGCATCCAGCTCCTCCTGCGTGAGGGCGGGCACGGCGTAGGAGACCAGCAGATTCTCCTCCCACTCGCGCCAGTCGGGCTTCTCGTTCTGCCAGCTGAGCTTGGGCGTTGCAAGGCGGGAGAACTCAATCTTGCGGCCGTTCACCAGGTCGAAGAACTGGATGGTGATGTAGATATCATCCGGGCGCACCTCCTCCCCGGGGGCAAGCAGCACAGGCAGCAGGATATCCACCTTCTCGCCCGTCTCGGGATCATCGGTGTGGTTGACGTGGTGCGGCCCGAAGGAGAGCTTGCCGCGCATGGCGGAGGGCTGCTCAAAGCCGAAGCTGAGGCGGCGGGACGCGCGTTTGAAGTACGAACCGGCGGCATCGCGCATCTGAAACACCTTCGTGTAAAAAGTGCGCGCCTTCTCCGGGTTGAGCAGTTTGTCGTAAGCCAAGCCGTAGTAATAGAGCAGCGCGGGATGCTCGGGGGCCAGCGTGCGGGCCTCCTCCAGGCTAAGAATGCAGAGGCGCATATCCCCCGCCACCATGGCCGTCACTCCCTTGCGAATCAGCAGGTCCAGCTCCTCGCGGTCATCTTGGCTCAGCTGAGCTGTCGCGGGTGTATCTGCCGCCTCGGCTGCCGCCGTCTCAACTGCACTCTCGGCGCCGTTTTCAGAAGAGTTCTCCTCATGGGCGGGCACAACATCTTCCCCGCCCTCCTGAGCCAAAATCGTGTCCACGTCGCGCGCGCGCAGCGGGGGTGCGGCGTCAGGATCCGTCTCGCTGTCCGTCGCAGCAATACCGGCAGAGCCGTGCGGCAGCGGCTCCCCTTCCAGCTCGCGCGCCTCGATAACCGCCAACTGCGCGCGGGAAACATCCAGCGATTGCTGATACGCCATCTCCAAACGGCGGAACAGGCCCACGCCCAACACCGTCAGCTCCAGCGCAATGACGCCCAACAACAGAAGCACCACATGACGCCGCCCCAAAAACAGGGAGGACAAACCGCGCACGAGCAGCCCCCCGAAGGAGATGCTCGCGCCGTTCGCGTCCCTGAGGGGTGCATCAGTGCTCTGTTTTTTCTTCCGCAGCATATTCAATCAGCTCACCTTTGTACTGTGCAAGCAGAGCCTGCATCCACTGCTCCGCAGGCTCACCCTTCTCCTTGGAAAAACCGCCGTAGGTCATGCCGTCCATGCGCACGCGGCGCCCCTTCACCGTGGCATAGGCCACGCCCTTGAACCCCTGCCCCCACTGGCGCAGGTCGAGGCGGGAAATCTCGCTCACGCGGAACTGCTGCCCCGCAGCCGTCACCAAATCCCCCTCCAGCGCCATGACGCGGCGGCGCGTGCGGAGCATGAGATAGGCCAGCACAGCGGAAATCAGCATGCACACCCCGCCCGCAATCCACTGTTCGCGGATGGCACCCGCATCATAACCGTGCTCGCCGGGTTTGATGGGGAAATGGCGACGGGCGCTGTATGCCTGCCAGCATTCCATCCAACCGCGCTTCATCGCCTCATAATCCGCCGCCTCGGGGGGGCAACTGAACGCCGCCTCACAGACGGTCGGCAAGGGAAGCTCGTGCCCGTCCGCCTGCACAGCGACAAGGCCGTCCGCCGTCCGCTTCGCCTCAATCAACGGCAGAGAAGCCCGATCCGCGCGCCAGTCATCCGCGGAAGTCGCATCCACCTTACCGCCCAATTCGGCAAAGGCGTGGTAACTGCAAAACACCTCATTGGCCTCGCGATACCCCACGGAGCCGTCATAGAAAAAGTACAAGCCGAAGCCGAAAAAAGCCGCCAACACGACGCCGAAACGAAGGAACGTGTCGGCCGTGGGTTTACAGATGATGGAAGTCTCGCCCATACGTGCGCGTATTCTAGCATGAGGAAAAGCCTTTGAACAGCCCAAAACGCGTTCACGCAGGACGGATTATTCGCTTGCCATGCGCGCGCTTTCCTGCTACCATGCGGGCAGATGAACAAGTTGCTGCAGATGGGAGCCGCCTTGTGGCTCGGTGTCGTCTGCTGCCTCGCAGCAGAGCCGGGCGTCCCGGACTTCGACCCCATATCGCTGGACGCCGTCATCAGCGATGCCCCGGCAACAGCCCCCGCCGCAACGAACGCGACCAACGAGGATGCCGCCCTGCCCGTGCCGCACGACCAGACGCGCGTAGCTATCCTCGGCTACCACAACTTCAGCGAAACCGCCCCCGTCACCGAGATGCTCATGCGAACCTCCGAGTTCCGCGAGCAGATGGAAGCCATCCGCCGCTCGGGCTACAGCGTCATCAGCATGCAGGAGTTTCTCGAGTGGCGCTTCGGCGCACGCGAGCTGCCCGCCAAGTGCATCCTCATCACCCTCGATGACGGCTGGAAAAGCGTCTACACCGATGCCTACCCCATCCTCAAAGAATACGGCTACCCCTTCCACCTCTTCCTCTACACCACCTACCTCACAGGCCGCGGCGACAGCATGACCCCCGCGCAAGTGAAAGAGATGATGGCCCACGGCGCCAGCATCGGCAGCCACTCCACCACCCACCCCTACCCCAAGGAGTGGAAAGCCCATGAGGCGCAAGGCGAGGAGGAATACGGCCGCTTCATCGACAAGGAAATCGGCGAAAGCTTCACGAAACTCGGCAAGCTCTTCGGCCCCATCAACACCTATTGCTACCCCGGCGGCTACCTGACCCGCCCCATGCTCGACCGCCTGCCGGGCTACGGCTACATCGCGGCCTTCACCGTGGTACCGGGCAAAGTAACGGACAAGGAGGACCCCTTCCGCATCCACCGCTACATGGTCTTCGGCACGGACCCCTCCATCTTCCGCAACGCGATGGACTTCCGCGTAGCACAGCTGGGCAAGACCGTCTCCACCGGCTCCGCCCCCGGCACCCTGCCCGCCTCCACCCCGCCTCCCCCCTTCTCCGTTTCCCCCAAGCCGAATGAAACCGTCGGCTGTGACGTCCCCGCCATCACCGCCTCCATGAGCGATGTCGCCGGCGTCGAACTCTCTTCCGTCCGCATGGCCGTGAGCGGCTTCGGCCGCGTACCCGCCAAAGTGGACGAGAATACCCGAACCGTGCAGTGGACGCCGCCCATGCGCATCTACATGCCCAACCTTTCCGTGCACGTGACATGGAACAGCACCGACGGCACCAGCCACAAAGCTGAGTGGTCCTTCGCGATAGACGCCTCCGTGCAACAGGAACAACAATAATACACCGCATACCATACCATGGCAGAAGAACAGACGAATGACGCCGAGGTGAAGAAGCCCGCCAAGAAGAGCGCGCCGCGCAAGCGCACGCCCAAGGCCGCGGCTCCCGCCGGGGAAGTCGGCACCGCCGCCCCCGCCCCCGAGGTGAAGGAAAA
>JAKSOV010000073.1 GCA_024405415.1 Akkermansia sp. | reverse complement strand
GACTGGCGCTCCAAGTGGTATGCTACGGGCAAGGACTATGCCACGAAGCTCCACGAGGACCTCAAGATTCGTAAGTTCATCAAGGACTACACCGCGAATCTCAACAAAGATCTCAAGGGTTCCACCCCTGCCATCTCCCGCATCATCATCGAGCGCGCTTGGAACAGCGTCCGCGTGACCATCGCCAGCGCCCGCCCCGGCCTGATTATCGGGCCCAAGGGCAAGAACATCGAGGAGATGACCGCCGCTCTCGCCAAGCTGTGCAGCGGTGCCCAGGTCAAGCTCGACATCATGGAAATCCGCCAGCCTGAGCTCGACGCTCAGCTCGTTGCGGAAAACATCGCCACCCAGCTGGAGCGCCGCGTCTCCTTCCGCCGCGCCATGAAGCGTGCCGTGCAGGTCGCCATGGACTTCGGTGCCGAGGGTATCCGCGTGCGTTGCGCCGGCCGTCTCGGCGGTGCCGATATCGCCCGTGCCGAGCAGTACCGCGAGGGTAAAGTGCCGTTGCAGACGCTGCGCGCCCCCATCGACTACGGCTTTGCCGAGGCGCACACCCTCTACGGTCTCATCGGTATCAAGTGCTGGATCAACAAGCGTCCGGAAGTCGCCGGTGCCGCTCCCTCCAACGGCCGCCGCGATGGTCGCCCCCAGCGTCCCCGCCGCGAGCGCTCCGAGCGCCGCGATGCCTGAACCCACAACCTTTAACTAATACAGGAGATATAAGACTATGCCTTTAATGCCCAAACGAGTCAAGGGTAACCTCCGCAAGATGCACCGCGGCAACCGCGGCGGCAACGCAACGAGCGGTGATTACGTGGCCTTCGGCGATTTCGGCCTGCAGGTTCTTACCCGCGGCTGGGTCACCAACAACCAGATCGAAGCTTGCCGTATTGCCATCAACCGCTACCTGCGTCGTCGCGGTCGTGTGTACATCCGCATCTTCCCGCAGAAGTCCTTCACCAAGCGTCCGCCGGATACCCGTATGGGTAAGGGTAAGGGCGCCGTGGAAGGCTGGGTGGCCGTCTGCCGCCCCGGCAACATCATGTTCGAAGTCGGCGGCGTGACCGAGTCCGCTGCCCGTGAGGCCCTTCGCCTCGCTTCCAACAAGCTGGGTATCCGCACCCGTTTCGTCTATCGCCAGGGCGTTGAACCCCAGGCCTAAATAAAGTAAAACCTAACCTTACAGAAATTATGCCTGTCAAGAAAGCCAAAGACTTCCGCGGTATGCCCGCCAAGGAACTCGCCGCCCACATCCGTGGTCTGCGCGAGGAGTACTTCAACCTGCGCATCCAGCAGGCCACCGGCCAGCTGGAGAACAACCAGCGCATCCGCATCGTCCGCAAGGAGCTCGCCTGCGCCCTGACCGTTCAGGGCGAAGGCAGCGCCGAGTAAACAACGAAACCCAAGGACTTAGAATATGAGCGAAGAAACTACTACGACCAAGCCCCAGGGCCTTCGTAAGACCCGCGTCGGCGTTGTGACCTCCACCAAGATGAGCAAGACCATCGTCGTGGAGTACGTGGCCCGCGTTCCCCATCCCGTGTTCAAGAAGATCGTCAAGAAGAGCAAGAAGTTCTATGCTCATGACGAGAACGAGACCGCCAAGGTGGGTGACACCGTGCGCATCCGTGAGACCCGCCCCCTCTCCGCGCTGAAGCGTTGGGAGCTCGTGGAAATCATCAAACACTAAAACGGAAAGGACATCACTGAAATGCTCCAGATGGAATCCCTCGTTCAGGTCGCCGACAACACCGGCGCCCGCACCGCCAAGATGATCGGCGTGATCGGTAAGGCTACCGACCAGGCCCACATCGGCGACATCATCACCATCCACATCCGCGAATCCATCCCCACCGCCTCCGTCAAGAAGGGCAGCGTGGTGAAGGCCGTGGTTGTCCGTACGGCTGCCCCCATCCGCCGCGATGACGGCTCCGTGCTCCGCTTCGACGGCAACGCCGTCGTCTGCATCGACAAGGACAACAACCCCCGCGGCACCCGTATCTTCGGGCCGGTGGCTCGTGAGCTCCGTGAAAAGGGCTTCATGCGCATCGTGTCCCTCGCCCCCGAGGTGCTGTAAAAGGGAAGGGTATTTGTTGAAGTTTATCACTTCCCCCTAAAACATTCAGGCTCGGCAGCAAACGCTGCCGAGCCTGAACTATTTTGCACAACTATGAGTATTTGTTGCGAGGCGCATAACGTGAAATGAGGCGGCTGCTACCGTCGGGGAAATGAACTCACTCTGAGGTTTGCGTCAGACAGAGCTCCCCCTCCGCGCGTTTGCAGCTGCACGCCGGGAGTTTGTGCGTTGGGCTTATACAAACTGACTATTTGTCAATGCCTCGACCGCCCGTCGTCCCAGCCGCTGCGGCTGTTGCGCTTCTCGGCTTCTTGGCGGAGTCGGGCTTCTTCCTCCGCCTTGGCGCGTTCGGCGGCTTCGCGCTCGGCCTGGGCCTGTTCCTCCTCGCTCAGCTCCTCGGCGGCGTCCTCATCTGCGGCGTCCACGCGGGCTGACTGCTCCTCGGCCAGGGCATCCTGCATGCTTGGCTTGATGCTCTCGAAAAAGGCTTTCACCACGGCGGCGGCCATGTGACCGCCCGAAATGCGCTGGTGCGGCTTGCCTTCATAGAGCGCCACGTAGGCGTAGCGCGGCTCATCTGCAGGCAGGAAACCCGCGAACCATGCGAGGCGGCAGTCGTCGCTGGGCTTGCCCCACTGGGCCGTGCCTGTCTTACCGGCGCTGGAGACGTAGCTCAGGGCGGCGCGGCGGCCCGTACCGCCGTTCACCACGGCTTTCATGCCCTTGCGCACGGTGACGAGCGCGGGGCCCATATCCTTGAGCGAGCTTTGGGCGGCGGGGGTGAATTGGTAGACGGCGTTGCCGTCCGCATCCAGCACTTGACGCACGAGCTGCAACTTGGGCAAATAGCTGCCGTTGGCAATGCCCGCAACGGCGTGCGCTACCTGCAGGGGCGTAGCGAGGATGGCGCCCTGGCCGATAGCCATGTTGGCGGCATCACCCGCCATGAATCCGCGGCCGTAATTGCGGTGCATCCAGTTCTCATCCGGCACATTGCCCGCCTTGTCCGGCAGGGGAATGCCCGTGGTCTGGCCGTAGCCGAAGCGGCGGGCGATGTCGCAGAGACGCTGCGCGCCGAGTCGCGGCTCGCGCGTGGCGGCCACCTGGTACATGAAGGGGTTGTTGGAGAGCACGAGGGCTGTCACACAGTTGATGGAGCCGCTGAACTTGCTGTGGTTCTTGAACTCATGGCCGCCGATGCGCACGCTGTAGGGACAGTTGATGTAGGTGTCCTCCGTGATGATGTTGTGGCGCAGAGCCGCCGCCACGGTGATGGTCTTGAAGGTGGAGGCAGGGGGGTAGACACCCGCGTAGGCGCGGGAGACGAGCGGCGTGTTGGGGTCGTTGCGCAGGGCGTCGTAGTCCTTCTGCGAGATGGAGGGGATGAAGGTGTTGGGATCGAAGTTCGGCGCGGAGGCCAGCACCACGATTTCGCCCGTGTTGACGTCCACCATCACGAAGGCGCCGCGGCCCAGCGTGTTTTCGCGCAGGGCTTTTTCCGCCGCTTTCTGCCACTCGAGGTTGAGGGTGGTCACCACGGTGCCGCCGGGGCGGGGCTTGCTCTGCAGTTCATCGAGAATCTTGTTGCCGTTCTCATCAAACATGAGACGCCAGATGCCCGCCTGGCCCGTGAGCTGCTTGTTGAACTTCAGCTCCAGGCCTGCGCGGCCCTCCTGACGCTCAAAGATGGGGTCGTTGTGGTTGATGGGGCCCGTGGGCAGCTTGGCCTGCGCGCCCGTGTAGCCGAGGATGTGAGAGGCGCAGGTCTTGGACGTGTAGTTGCGGATGTAGAGGGGCAGCAGGTGGCCGTGCTCAATGGCCTCCGCTTTCTTGCGCAGGGGGGCGAGCTGTTTCTCGCGCACCACGGTGCCCACGGCCAGCGGCAGCCAGCGGCGGTTGCGGTAGTGATCCACCAGCTGGGCGTCCGTCTTGTTGATGACTTTGAGGCCCAGTTTCTCATAGGCCGCGATGACGCGGCGGCCGAGGGCGATAATCGCGGCGTCGCTCTCATCCTTCAGCTGGCCGAACTGGATGGAGGGCTGGTAGGCTACCTCCGAGCAGGCCATTACCGCGCCGTTGCGGTCAGTGATGAGACCGCGGGGGCCGGGCACGGCCAGCGACATGGTGCGGGCATTGCGACGGGTGGTAGCATAGGCCACGCGGGAGGGATCGTGGATGGTGGGGTCGGTCACGGCCTCATCGGGCTTCAGGGGGACGGCACTCGCGTCCTCCTCGTTCACGGTGCCGACATCCACATTGGTGGGAGAATCGGGGGAGGCGGTCTGCTCATAGGTCTCCGCCTGCTGTACGCCCTGTTGCAGGAGGGCGGCGTTGTCCTCGCCGCCGAGCTTCACCGTCTCAACGGTTTCCTCCGCCTCATCGGCGGGCACGGCGATGGCATCATCGGGAATCTCCGCCGCCACAGCCGCCGCGGGAGCGGCAGGTGCCTGTTTGCCCGCCGATGAGCGCGGTGCTGCCGTCAGCGGCAGACAGAGCACAAGGGCCGACAAAGAGAGGAGGATACGAGGACGCAGCATGACCCCCACATTCTACCGCACATGTGGCAGCGGTGCAAACGAAAAACTGCGCTTTACCCTCATAAAAAAGGCACTCGCTCGGAAAAGAGCGAGTGCCTGAAAAATGTTCCTTAGCCTTCGGCTTAGTGGCGCTTGCGGCGAGCGGCCAGACCGGCGAGAGCCAGCAGGCTCAGCGTAGCCGTGGCAGGCTCGGGGGCAGTCGAGATGCTCATCCCGCTGACGCTGTAGATGTTTCCGGCCGGCAAAAATGCAGGGCCGGCAATCGCGGCGATAATCTTGCTATCAGCCGTCCACTCATGACCACCGAAGTCCGCCAGCGTCACCTCCTCCATCATGGGCGTTGCCGCCGGCGCAGGAAGCGCGGCCAAAGCCATGGCAAATAATGTTTTCTTCATTGATGTATCAGTTTAATTGTTACAAACGTGGAAAGGACACTTCATTTCAAACGCCGAAAAAAACGTCCTTCCCGGGCGAATGCTACAGCATTTGAAATGCTGTAGTGTGGATAACGGTCGCATTATCAATGTATTGCGTTGAAATTGAGGTGTTTTTTCGGACGCCATCGTTACATCTTCAAAATAGCGTAACCTATATAAAATCAGGCAGTGCTGAAATTTTTACCTGCTACAGCATTGGCAATGCTGTAGCATCGCCACCGGAGGCTCGCCGTCCGACGCTGATGTCGGGCTGCGATTTTCACCTTTTTTCAGCACCAAACTTTCTACGTACATGAAAAAAACATTCTTTATCCTCGCGCTTGCCGCTATGGCAATGCCTGCCATGGCTGATGAGGAGATTCAGCCCATCACGCTGAGTAACCCCGCGGCCGGCGACTTCACATGGATTGCCGGTGAAAACGGTCTTGCCGGCACGGGCGATGCCAACAGAATCACGGCGGCCATGGGGGCCGGCAATGTTCAAGGTATCATCAACGCCCTTCCTCAGGGTACTGACCTTGTCGGCTGGTTCGGCGGCACGGGGCAGAGCCACGGCAATAACCATGAAATTAACATTACCGGAACGGACAGCTTTACGTTCATCAGCCGTCCGAGATATACCGGTGAGTACGTGATGATGGGTGTGCAGCTGCCCGGTCCTGCGGAGTCCGTGACGCTCTCGTTCACGGCGGATAAGTACGTCGGCTACGCCCTTTTCGCTTACGATGGTACGACGGTGACGGAGATTATGCCCAAGGCTGTGACCAATGCCGATCAGACCTCCGGTGCGACCGTTACCGTGACGAAGAATTTCGAGGGGGCTGACCTGAAGCCCTCCACCTTGCTGGTGCTGTGGTCTAACAAGCCCAATAACGGCTCGAACATCAGCGGCGGTGAGGTCATCACCGTCAGCAACATTCAGCTGTCCTACATTCCTGAGCCTGCCACGGCTACGCTGAGCCTGCTGGCTCTCGCCGGTCTGGCTGCTCGTCGTCGTCGCCACTAATCTGGTGAGCTACGGCTCTTATCTTCGACCTCCGCTCATTCTTGGGCGGAGGTCTTTTTGTTAATTGAGTAACCCGCGCTCACACAAGCGCAGCAATGACCGCCGAGGCCGGGGTGACGCCCGCATAGTCCTTGGCGGCCCATACGCGCTCGGCGGCTAGGCCGCATCGGTAGGCACCTGTGGCCGCAGCGAGGAGCGGGGAGAGGCCCTGCGCCGCCAGCGCGCCGATGACGCCCGAGAGCACATCCCCCTGACCGCCGTTGGCCATGTGGGGCCCGCCCGTGCTGTTGTAGAAACAGGCGCTGCGGTCGGCAATGAGGGTGCGCGCGCCCTTGAGCAGCAGGGTCACATCATGCTCGGCGAGGAATCGTTGTACCGTCTCGCGGCGGGAGACAGCGGGGCGCGGGTCGAGGCGGCGCATCTCCCCGGGGTGCGGGGTGAGAATCATGTTCGGTGAAAAGGCCCACTTTTCGGCTGCGGCGAGGTTCAGGCCGTCGGCATCCAACACCACGGTGCCACGGAAGGAGCGCGCGAGCGCATGCAGGGCCGCAGCCTCTCGGGCGGTCTGTTGCCCGAGCCCCGGTCCGATGACAAGGGCCTGCGCCTGCGGCTCGTCAATCTCCGCATAGCTCGCCACGGGCTTCACCATCACCTCCGGGGCAACGCGCGCGGCCAGCAGGGGGTAGGCATCCGCATGGCAGTAGAGCACCACCAGCCCCGCACCTGCTGCCAAGGCGGCCTCGGCGCAGAGCTGCGCCGCGCCCAGCATGCCGACGGAACCCGCTACGATAGCCACGCGGCCCGCGCGGTTCTTGAAACAGGAGTAGGCGCGGCGCGGCAGCAGCACGCAGGGTTCCCCCGCCGAGAGCACGCAGTCGGCCACAGCGGGCGTCAGCGCTATGCCGGGCAACTCTACAGGCAGGAGACGCCCCACGGTATCCTCCGCGCCGTCGGCGATCATGCCGGGCTTCACACAGCCGATGGGGCAGCTCACATCCGCCCGCACCGCGGGTCCGCAGACAGCGCCCGTGTCGGCGTCCAAGCCCGTGGGGACATCTACCGCCACCAGCAGAGAGTGCTCGCAGCGCTCGCGCAGGGTGTTCATCTCCTCCACCAAAGCGGCATAGGCGGGGCGCAGGGCGCCTTGCGCCCCGCTGCCCAACAGGCCGTCGAGAATCAGCGTGTGCGGCGCGGGCTCAGGAGCGGATTCCGCACGGCGACCGTCCGCCACCTGCTGCCATTGCCGCTCGCTGTCGGCAGACAGGGCCCCCGCCGCGCGCAGGAAGACGGGGCAGCCGTAGCGCGCCGCCAGCCCGATGGCATCCCCCGCGTTGTTGCCCGTGCCCGCATACACCACTACGCGCTGCGGCGCCATGGGGAAGAAGCAGCGCAGCGCCGCGGCCAGGCGTTCCACCACGGCATCCATCAGGGCGGCAGAGGTGGTGCGGCCTTCGGCAAAGGCCTTTTTCTCCGCCTCACGGACTACGCTGCATGGGGCAATCATCATGCAACTAATCTAGCCCGAGCGCGGGAGAGAGTCAAGTGTTGTATGCGCAATGCGACAAAGGAGGAGGAGTAGGGATTTACGATGTACTATTTGTAAAGCCTTGCGGTGAGAGCCGCACTCTATTCAAAAATAGTACATAGTGCCTGGTAAATCTACAAATCCCCATTTCCGTATCCATGTGGTGGCATCACATCATTGAGCTTGACGCGAGCCTGCGTGTCGATGTAAAACAGAGTCGGACAACTCTGTTTCTCCCCCACGTATTTCGCTGCATGAAAACTATTCAAGATATCCTGACTTCGGGCACGGCGTATTTAGAGGAGCGCGGCGTGGAGGGGGCGCGGCATTCCATGCAGAGCCTTATGGTGCATGTGCTCGGCTGCAACAGAACGTGGCTGTATTTGCACTATGATGACCCCATGAGCGAGGAGCAGCTGGCACCGCTGAGAGAACTGTTGCGGCAGCGAGGTAAGGGAGTGCCGTTGCAACACCTGTTGGGCAGCACGGAATTCTACCGCCGTGAGTTCCGTACGGATGCCCGCGCCCTCGTACCTCGCCCCGAAACGGAGGAGCTGGTAGAGATGGCTCTCTCCATGGCACCGCGCAGCATAGGTATGCGCGTGCTGGATATGGGCTGCGGCAGCGGTATTATCGGCATTACGCTGGCGCTGGAACTGGCCGCACAGCAGCCTGATGTGGTGATGGCGGATGTGTCCGAGGCGGCGTTGTCGCTCACGCTGGAGAATGCCACGGCTCTCGAGGCTAAGGTGAAAACCTACCGCAGCGATCTTTTCTCCGCTTGGGACAGCCCGAGTGAGAGCGGCGTTATCCCCCCCGACGGGTTTTCTTTGGTGTTGGCTAATCTGCCCTATGTGCCCGATGGTGAACAGGTGGCCGCTGAGGTGACACATGACCCCTCAACGGCTCTTTACGGCGGCCCTGACGGGCTGGATATCGTGCGCCGTTTTCTCGCGGACGCGCTGCCGCACCTCGCGGACCGCGCGCTCGTGATGCTGGAGGTGGGGCACGACCAAGGGGAAGCCACCCGCGCCGAGATGGAACGCCTCGGCTACACCGAGACTCGCGTGCTGACGGATATGAGCGGCAAGCCTCGCTTCCCCATGGGCTTTGCGCCCATGAAAGCGGCGGGAGTTGCCGCGCAGGATACCCACGCCAATGAACGCACTTGAAGCCTATTTTCAGGGGGAATGGCTGATTTTCCCTGCCGTGAAACACGCGGTTGCGGGCTTGGCCCGTGCAGCGGCGTGGGGCTATGTGCTTGTGGCGGTACTGTGGCTGATGGGCTTAGTGCCTGTGCTCGTCTGGAACGGTGAGATTATGCCTGTTGCGGCTTCTGCTTTCCTTGTGTTGAGCATGGCTTTGCGCGCCGTGTTGACGGCGCTGTTGCTGCCCGCGCTGTATGGGCTGGCGCTGTGGTGTCACCACGTGTTGTTAGCGGGGCGCGGTCTGGCTGCTACGCGGTGGGTGTTGCTCATTCTTCTTATCTTTGCCGTTTTGCACCCGGTGTGCGTGAGCTACACTTGTCTGTCGGGAAAACTGCTCTTTGCCAATCAGGCTTTGGTGTCGGTCGTACTGTACACCAGCTTAGCAGCGGTGGTCTCGCTCAACTGGTTTTGCATGGCGGCCCTACCGCTGCATCTGCGTCTGGCTCTGCTGCTCTTTGTGTGGCTGCTGGTGGTGCAGACTGCGCTGTCTGTGCCCGTGCTGCAGCTGTTGCTCCCCTGCGCGGGCTTTCTCCCCTTGCGCGGCTTAGCTCACTTAGCCCCGCTTGTGGTCAGCCTGCCGCCGCGCGAGGGGGATGACAAATGAGAATTTGTCGGGATTTACTAGGTACTATGTACTAGGTACTATTTA
>JAKSOV010000072.1 GCA_024405415.1 Akkermansia sp. | reverse complement strand
TTGATAAATAGTACCTAGTACATAGTACCTAGTAAATCCCGACAAATCCCCATTTATCGGGCTGAAGCTATTTATTCAGCGTTTCCCTAAAAAGCTTTACTGAGCCGTGCGGAACTTTTGCAGGAAGTTGGAGATGCTCGTCGCCGCGCCCTGTGCGGCAACCTCGCGGTAGAGCTTACCCGTCTGCCAGTTATCAAAGGTGAAACGGCCCGCGGCGGGCACGGCGTTTTCCGTGCGCAGGACACGGTACTTCAGGCTGTTGCGGGTGAAGTAGTCGTAGGTATCATCCGCACCGTAGTACATCATGTCCGTGTAGGTGGTGTGGTCGATAGCGGTCATCGCCGTGGGCTTGAGCAACTCGGAGCGGCTGATGGTGGTGACGGGCATCATCGAGCAGGACACCAGCGACATCGCGGCAACGGCAAGCAGAATCGTGTTCTTCATGGCGTGAATTGTAGCACAAAAAAGAGTGATTTTCAAGCCCGAATGCGAGAGGACACACCGCTTACAGCTCGTAATACGTGTAGCCGTTGAGGCCGTCGCGGTAGGCCTCCAATGCGGCGCGACGGCGGCTCGGGGTGATGAGCCCTTCCTCCACGGCCTGTTCGGCCAGCGCGCGGAACTTCGACACGAGCTCCTTGGCGTCGTACTTCACGTAGGAGAGCACATCCGCCACGCAGTCGCCCTCTTCTTCATCCGTGTAAACGGGGCGTCCGTTCTCGAGGTGAACGCTCACCACGTTCGTGTCGCCCAGCAGGTTGTGGATATCACCCAGCGTCTCCTGATAGGCGCCGACCATGAAGACGGCGATGTAGTAGTTCTCGTCGGGGTCTACCTCGTGCAGGGGGAGGGACTTCGCCACGTCCTCGCGGTCGATGAAGTGGTCAATCTTGCCGTCGCAGTCGCAGGTGATGTCCACGAGCACGGTCTTCTGCGTGGGACGCTCGGCAAGGCGCTGGATGGGCATCACGGGGAAAAGCTGGTCGATAGCCCAACTGTCGGGCAGGCTCTGGAAGAGGGAGAAGTTGGAGTAGTAGAAGTCCACCATGTTGTCGGAGACCTCCTTCAAATCCTCGGGGATTTCGCTCATCTCGGCGATGCGGTGAGCAATCATCCCCATGATGTGCCAGTAGATAGCCTCGCCCACGCCGCGCTCGCGCAGGCTCACATTGCCGTAGAAGAACTGCATGCGCAGCTGGTCGCGGTAGTAGTTGGCGTCGTTGTAGCACTCCTGAATGTTTTTGCGGGTGAGGATGCGGCGGGTCTCATCGAGCGCCTTGAGCACCTCACCGCAGTTCTTCGGCAGCTCGGGGGCCGTGGCATCCGCACCGGGGGCGGTCGTCACATCCAGCACGTTGAACACCAGCACCGCGTGGTAGGCCGACACGGCGCGACCGCTCTCCGTCACCAGCGTGGGGTGCGGCACCTCGTTCTTCGTGCACATCTCGCCCACTATCTCCACAATATCGCGGGCGTACTCCTGCACGGTGTAGTTGCAGGAGGAGTGGAAGTTCGTCTGCGAGCCGTCATAGTCCACCGCCAGGCCGCCGCCCATATCGAGCGTGCCCATGGGCGCGCCCTCGCGCACCAGGTCGATGTACATGCGGCAGGCCTCCGTCAAACCCTCGCGCACCACGGAGATGTTGGGGATTTGCGAGCCTTGGTGATAGTGCAGCACCTTGAGGCAATGCAACTTGCCGGCGGCCTTCAGGCGGTCCACCACCTCGATGACCTGCGCCGTGTTGAGACCGAACACGGACTTGTCGCCCGCAGACTCGCTCCAATGGCCCGAGCCCTTGGCCGAGAGTCGCACGCGCACGCCGAGATTCGGCTCAATGCCCAGCTTTTCCGCGCGGGCGAGAATGGCGGGCAGCTCGTTGGGCATCTCCAAAATCAAGTGAATATTGAGCCCCATGCACTGCCCCATGAGCGCGAGGTCGATAAACTCATCATCCTTGTAGCCGTTGCACATGAGGAAGGCCTCGCGATCCTTCATCTGCGCCATGGCGGCAATCAGCTCCGGCTTGGAGCCGGCCTCCAGACCGTAGTGGTACTTCTTGCCGCAGGAGACAATCTCCTCCACAATCTGGCGCTGCTGGTTCACCTTGATGGGGTAGACACCGCGGTAGTGGCCCTGATAGCCGGCCTCTTTGATAGCTTTGATAAAACTCTCGTTCAGCTCCGTCACGCGGGCGCGCAGCAAATCGCGGAAGCGCAGCAGCACGGGCGCATCCGTCCCGCGCTCGGCAAGCCCCTTCATCATCGCATGCAGACTCACGGCCTTTTTGCTGCCGTCGGTATCCTCCAGCTGCACGGCCACCTCGCCGCTGCGGGTCACGGTGAAATATCCGTTGCTCCAATCATCCACGCCGTACATATCGGCGGAGTCGGAGGGCGTCCAGTTGCGAACCTTGCGTTTGACGGGAGTATGGCGTGCGGGCATAGCAGAGAGGGCGTGTATAAGTGAACGCGCGCGTTATATACCACCCCACCGGGATTGTCAATGCGAAGTTTTTTCTTTTTGCGCGCCGATATTACGCTTTTCTTAATAAAAAAAGCCCCATTCTCCGCGGCTCTATCCCCGCGTATTTCCTTGAAAACAGGCGGAATACGCCCCTCTTATGCAAAAAAAACGCCTTAAATCTGAAATTTGGGTTGCCAAGAACATCAAAATCGTGTAGACTGGCGCACCCACCACGAGCCGGGAGGCTCGCATTATCAAGTTTACAAACACAAAGGAGATACAGAATGAACATTCTCGACACTATCGGAAAAGAGCAGATGAAGGACGACGTGACGCCCTTCAACGTCGGCGACACCGTCAAGGTTCACTGCCGCGTGATTGAAGGTGGCAAGGAGCGTGTGCAGGTTTTCCAGGGTATCGTCATCGGCAAGCGCGGCGGCGGCATCAACGAGGCCTTCACCGTCCGTAAGATTGCCTACGGCGAGGGTGTGGAGCGTTCCTTCCCCCTGCACTCCCCCAAGATCGCCAAGATCGAGGTCGTGACCCGCGGTAAGGTGCGTCGCGCCAAGCTGAACTACCTCCGCGACCGCGTGGGTAAGGAAGCCGTCACCGTGAAGGCTGCCCGCTAAGGAGCCCTGCACGACAAGCAGTTTTTTCAAAGACCGCTCTCTCGTTCATCGGGAGGGCGGTTTTTAGTGGGGTAAAACCACCGAAGGCATTTATTTCAGGTAACTTAAGCTTCTCGATTTCTTCTTGCCATGGGCCGGGACTGCATGTAGAATAGCTCAACTAACTGTTCGGCGCATGAGACATTTTTCCGCCATACTTGTTGCCCTGCTCTTCGTTCTGCTGGCTTCCTCCTGCCAACAGGCGCAGCAACAGCGCTATGCCTCGACGCCCACCTACGTCTACCGCGAGGGCTACACCCCGCGGCTGCTGCGCAACGGCAAGGTGACCATCCCCAAATATGCGCCTGCCCGTGTCAAGCGCGCCATTGCGGCGGGCAACCGCATTGTCGGGCGACCCTACCGCCTCGGCGGCGGCCACGGCGGCAATCACGAGGCCTCAGGCTACGATTGCAGCGGCAGCGTGGCCTATGTACTGCGCGCGGCAGGCATGCTCAAAAAGGGAGCGGAGCCGACCTCGGGCGATTTCCTGCGCTGGGGGCACCCCGGCTTCGGCAAGTGGATTACCGTCTATGCCAAGCGCGGCCATGTGTTCCTCATGATTGCCGGCATGCGCTTTGACACCACCGGCAGCGGCGCGGGCGTCGGCCCGCGTTGGTACACCGCTTCCCGCCGCTGTGCGGGCTTCTACGTGCGCCGCATTCCCGGCTACTAAAAGTACAATGTACAATGTACAATGTACAAATCATTTAGTTTTTTGTTGAAGGGCCGGGGTTATGCTTCGGCTTTTTCCGCGGCGCGGCGGCCGTAGACAGTGCGAGGGTAGCGCTTGGCGGCCTCGGCGTAGAGGGAGCGGGCTTCATCCGGAGCGTGCAATTCACCCTCGCAGAGTTGTGCTGCGCGCACCAACAGCAGGGCGCGGTCCTCCTTGCCGCTCACGTGGCCGGCGCCCTCGCGCATGGCATCTGCGGCAGCTCGTGCATCCTTGAAAATATCCTGTTGCACGCGGGCCAGCTCCAGCCAACCGCGCAAACGCCCGCTCTGGCTGCGCACCATGCGCTCCAGCTCCGGCAGCAGGGCGCGCTCCTGCGTCTCGCGCACGCGGGCCACGAGGCAGACGAGCGCATCTTCCTCCGGCAGATACGAGCCGCCGTACACCCGCTCGCCGATGGCATCGCCGAGGCGCGGCAGGAGCCAGTAGCGGAACAGCAGCCCCTCCGCCAGCGCCAGTGCTGCCAAGCCGCCCAAAAAGAGGCCGATTGCTTGCGCACCGTGCCCGTCCTGCCCCATCAGCTCGCGCACAGGCAACAGCAGCAGGGCAAAGCACGCCACCGGCAACAGCACGACAAAGAGACGGCGCAGAAAAGTGAGCATGGCTTTACTTGGAGGGGATATTCTCCACCGTCAGATAATTGAGTGCCTTGGTGCGGTCAGGGTTCTGCGGGTCGCGCACCTCCACCTTCATCTCCTTGAAGAACCATGAGCCGTCGGAGAGCTTTTTGACGGAGGTGATAGAGAAACGCTTGAGCAGGCGGCCGTCCGCGCCGTAGCCGTCAATCTGCCACGCCGTGCCGTTCTCTTTGTCCAGCCAGAGACGCACACGGGCGAACTGCCCCACCTTGGGCTGGGGGTTGGCCACCTCGACCACGTAACAATCGCGGCCCTTGATGCGGGAATCCGCACCGTCCGCCAGCACGCGGCCGCCCTTCCAGTAGAGAAAGCGCAGGGAGAGATCCTCGTAGCACAAGTCGGAGCCGGGGATGATTTGCGTGTACCCCGCGGGGGACATCACGCGGGCCTTACCGTCCTCCACGAGGGCCAGCTCGGCATTCTTTTCGCGGATGCGCACATCGAAGCGCTTCCACGCCTCGCCCTCCTTGTATTGGAAGCAGATGGTCTCGCCGCGTGCAGAGAGGCCGAAGGGAATCTTCGTCTTGCTGCGGTTGGTGCGGATATTGCCCGTCACATCGCGTTCCCCCTGGCTCACCGTCATCTCGCGCATCGAGCTGAGGATTTCATCGGCAGACGGCACATCATCCTGCGCCGCACAGGGGAGCACGGGCAGACAGACACAGGCTAAAAAGGCAAACAAGGCGTTCTTCATGGCTTCTGTATACCATAAAAGCGCGGAAAAGGACAGTATTTATTTTGGCTGGACAAAAAGGCGCCGTTGTGGTAGGTAACGGCGCACAACGAAAGATGTTTGAGATTGAAAGAGAGTTCGATGTACTCGTCATCGGTGCAGGTCACGCCGGCATTGAGGCTGCGCTGGCCGCGGTGCGCCTCGGCGGGCGCGTCGCCATGCTCACGCACAATCTCGACACCATCGGCCAGATGAGCTGCAACCCCGCCGTCGGCGGCTTGGCCAAGGGCCATATCGTGCGCGAAATCGACGCGCTCGGCGGCGCCATGGGCCTCAATACCGATGCCACGGCCATCCAGTTCCGCATGCTCAACACCGCGAAGGGCCCCAGCGTGCGCGCGCCCCGCGCCCAGTGCGACAAAGCCGCCTACCGCACCCGCATGAAGTGGGTGCTGGAGACGACGCCGAACCTGCAACTTTTCCAAGGTGACGCGGACGACATCCTCGTCGAGGGGGGCCGCGTCGTCGGCGTGACAACCACGTGGGGCCAAAAATTCCGCGCCAAGAGCGTGGTGCTGTGCAGCGGCACCTTCATGCGCGGCCTGCTCCATGTCGGCATGGACCACCTGCCCGGCGGCCGCCTCGGCTGCGCGCCCAGCGGCATCTCCGCGGCCCTGGCTCGCCTCGGTTTCCCGCTCTCCCGCTTCAAGACAGGCACCAGCCCCCGCATCAAGGGCAGCACGATTGATTTCACCGCGTTGGAGAGCCAGCCGGGCGATGAGCCGCCGCCCCTGTTCAGCACGCGCTCCCGCCGAGAGCTGACGCGTGAGCACGAGCCGCATTGCACCCTCAACCACTGGGGCGAGAGCGATTTTCATTGCGAGCAGCTGCCCTGCGGCATCACCTACACCAACACGACGACCCACGACATCATCCGCGCCAACCTGCAATACAGCCCGCTCTACGGCGGCGTGATTCAGGGCACGGGGCCGCGCTACTGCCCCAGCATCGAGGATAAGGTGGTGCGCTTCGCCGACAAGGAACGCCACCAGATTTTTATCGAACCCGAGGGCCGCAGCACGGATGAGTTCTACCTCAACGGCCTCTCCTCGAGCCTGCCCTATTTCGTGCAGTGTGACATCGTACACAGCATCCCCGGGCTGGAGCGCGCCGAGCTCATCCGCCCCGGCTATGCAGTGGAGTACGATTTCGTCATCCCCACCGAGCTGCAACCCACGCTGGAGACCAAGCGCGTGCGCGGGCTCTACTTCGCGGGGCAAATCAACGGCACCAGCGGCTATGAAGAGGCCGCCGGGCAAGGGCTGCTGGCAGGGGCCAACGCCATGCTCGCCGTGAAGGGCGAGCCCCCTCTCGTCCTGCGCCGCGACCAAGCCTACATGGGCGTCATGGTGGACGACCTCGTGACCAAGGGCACGGATGAGCCCTACCGCATGTTCACCAGCCGCGCCGAGATGCGCCTGCTGCTGCGGCAGGACAACGCCGACCTGCGCCTCACCCCGCTCGCCTCCGCCATCGGCCTCGTCGGCGAAGAACAGGGCCGCGAGGCCGCCGAACGTCAACGCGCCATCGACGAAGGCATTGAGACCTGCCACCGCGAGAAGCACGAGGGCGTGACCCTTGACCTCTGGCTGCGCCGCACGGGCAACCGCTGGCAGGATTTACCCGAGGAGAAAAAAGCCCTGTTCCGCGAGGAACTTTGGGAACCCGTCTCCACGGAAATCACCTACGCAGGGCACATCGAACACATGCGCGTCGCCGCCGCCCGCATGCAGCGGCAGGAGGATAAGCCCATCCCCGCCGACATGGACTACGACGCCATCCCGGCCATGAAAACCGAGGCCCGTCAGCGCTTCGCCCGCGTGCGCCCCACCTCCGTCGGCCAGGCAAGCCGCATCCCCGGCATCACGCCTGCGGACATCGCCCTGCTGCTTGTCTGGCTCAAAAAGGGCGCCGACCGCTCCTGAGGCGCGTCAGTCCCGTGGCGCCGCGGGGGGCTGCGGGGCACTGCCCTCGTTCAGCTCAAAGGGGAAATCCGCGGGACCGGATTGCTGTTTACGGGGCTTGTAAGCGGTCTGCCTGACGCGCTTCTTTTTCTTCAAAAAATGCTCGGGGTGGGCTTCCACCCACTTGGCGTAAAGGTCGGGGCGGTTGGTCTTCGTGCGCTCCAGCGCGTGCTCCAGCTTCCACTCGGCTATGGCCTTGTGGTTGCCCGAGAGAAACACGGCGGGCACCTCCATGCCGCGGAAATTATTGGGCTTGGTGTAGGCGGGGGCCTCCAGCAGCCCGTCAGAAAAGGACTCCTCCACGCTGCTGCGCTCATCCCCCAGCGCGCCCGGCAGCAGACGCGCCACGGCATCAATCACGATGACGGCGGCAATCGCGCCGTTGGTGAGGATGTAGTCGCCGATGGAAATCTCGTCATCCACGAGGGTGTCAATCACGCGCTGATCCACGCCCTCGTAGTGCCCGCAGAGGACGATGTAGTGGGCATCCCCGCCGTCCATGCAGGGGGCGGCCAGCTCCTCCGCCACGGGCTGCGAGAACACGCGTCCCTGCGGGGTCATGAGAATCACCCGTGTATTCTCACGGCGCAGCTCCTCAATGGCCTCGAAAATCGGCTCACACTTCATGAGCATGCCCTGCCCGCCGCCGCAAAGGTAGTCGTCCGTGCGGCGGTATTTATCGTGCGTCCAATCGCGCAGCTGGTGCGCCCGCACGGTGATGAGCCCGCTCTCCGCCGCGCGCCCCATGATGCTCTGCGACAGCGGCACGGAAATCAGCTCCGGGAAAAGCGTTAAAACGTCAATTTCAAGCATGGTCGGATTTACTAGGTACTATGTACTAGGTACTATTTGAAAATTTAGCTCGCTTCGCGAGTGGTTTTACACGCCGCCGCCATAATGGCGGCGATTTGGCGAGCTTCATCCATCAAAAGTTGTAATCGGGATTCCGGCAGGAGATCCGCCATGCAGATAAGCTCCAGCCAGTAGATGCATTCATCGGCTTCTTCCTCACAGATTTTCAGCTTGGCTGAAAAATCCGCACGGCTCTTAGCCAAACAGGCTGCGCGATAGTTGGCACCCACGGAAGTACCGCAGCGCAACAGCTGCTTGCCCAATACATACTCGGCAGACCCTTTCGGCAGGGCCGAGTACAACCGAACTATGCGCAGGGCAAACTGTTTTGTGCGATTTTGTAACTCCAGCTTATCCATGTAGCTGAGAAATACGCTTTGCGTTTATTCAGGAAACCCGCGCGCGATAGCGCGCCGAATTTCCCAAATAGTACCTAGTACATAGTACCTAGTAAATCATGCATTTGCGTTATGTCGCAGCATCGCCTCGATGTACCCGTCGATGTTGCCGTCCATCACATCCTGGATGTTGCCGGACTCGAACTGCGTGCGCAGGTCCTTCACCATCTGATAGGGCTGGAACACGTAGGAGCGAATCTGGTTACCCCAGGCGATGTCGCCCTTCTCGGAGTACTGGCGGTCGGCCTCGGCGCGCTTGCGGTCTTCCTCCAGCTGGATGAGGCGGGCCTTCAACATGCGCATGGCTTCCTCGCGGTTGCGGAGCTGGGAGCGCTGCGTCTGGCAGGCCACGATGATGCCCGTGGGAAGGTGGGTCAGACGCACGGCGGTTTCCACCTTGTTCACGTTCTGACCGCCCTTGCCGCCGGAGCGGTAGGTGTCCATCTTCACATCGGCTTCCTTCACCTCAATCTCGATATCATCGGAGATATCGGGCGTGGCATCCAGCGAGCAGAAAGAGGTGTGGCGCTTGCCCGCCGCATCGAAGGGGGACATGCGGACAAGGCGGTGAATGCCGCGCTCGTTCTTGAGGTAGCCGTAGGCATATTCGCCGTCAATCTTGATGGTGACGGAGCGGATGCCCGCTTCATCGCCGTCGGTGCTTTCCATGATTTCCGTGGAGAAACCGTGGCGCTCGCAGTAGCGCAGGTACATGCGCATGAGCATGCTCGCCCAGTCGCAAGCCTCCGTGCCGCCGGCACCCGCGTGGATGGTGACATAGCAGCCCGCGTTGTCGTGGGGGCCGTTGAGCAGCGTCAGCAGCTCAAACTCCTCGAGCTTCTTCACCCAAGCGTTGTACTCGCTCGCGGCCTCAGCGGCCATCTCGGGCTCCTCGGCAGCCATTTCCACGGCCACTTCCACATCCTCGAGCCCGCTTTCCAGAGAGCGGAACTGCTCCAAGCGGCGTTTGAGGGGGTTCACCTCGTTCATGAGGGCGCGCGCCGCCTCGGGGTTATCCCAGAAATCGGGGGCGCTCATCTTGGCGTCTAGCTCGGCAACTTTGGTTTCAATGCCACCGAGGTCAAAGATAGCTCCCGAGCTCGGAAAGACGGGAGCGCATCGCTTCCGTGTCGAGCGTCGAGAGATCGATATTGGTCGTCGGATTCTCCATAGCGCGGACAGTATACAGGAGATGAGCGGGAATGTCAAACGGACGGAGGCGGGAGAATCGGAAATGAGGGTTTGTCGGGATTTACTAGGTACTATGTACTAGGTACTATTTATCAAGTTCGGCG